>DAIOWK010000438.1:0-2616 GCA_036758525.1 Myxococcota bacterium | reverse complement strand
CGGTCTTTGGTGATCATTCTCCTCGCGTGGGCTGTCGGTGGCCCCACAAGATCCGGTCCCCGGGGCCCGAAAGTCGCAGGTTTGCCTCAAGGTCCCACCGCACAGTCCCCGGCTCCAGTCGATGGGCTACGGCCTGGGGAGCTTCCTGCGCCGTTCGACCTCGCCGCAGACAACCTACACGCCGCGGAGCCGCCTGGGCCCCCCAATCTCTTTATTCACCCCGTGCACGAGCCCGATGGGGGTTTCAATCAGTGACGGCTGCCGGATCGACCTCGCTTTCCTCGATCCGTTTCCCATCGCCGATCAAGTGGGCCCACGCTGACTTCCGTCCGCCCACGGGCCTGGTGACATCGGCGATTGTTGCGGGTCTGGGGATTCCCTTCTTCTCCAATGGGCAGCATCCGAGCTTTCCAGGTCAAGCACCGCCGTCGTTCGGGAGTGTCGGTACACCCGTGCCTGAGCCGGGATCGGGTCTCCTTGCCTTGCTTGGGCTGGCGGGATTGATCCTTATTGGCCGCTTGGGCACGCAATCGCCGGGGGAGCGCCGCCCAGCGTTCGCTCTCCACTCGCGGCCGCGCCGGGCGCGCTCGGAGCGGTTCAGCGCTTCCTCGTGAAACTCCCGCCGAGGGACGCTCTTCTCACAGTGCGGCCTCGCGCTCCTGGCCGCTAGACCCTGCGCTAAGAAAGGTTGATCGGAGAATCGCGGTGCCGCGCATCCATGGCTGTGCGGCATCGGACAGCGAAACGCGGGTCGCCGTACATCAGGCTTTTCAGACCGATCGATCTCGCGTGAAGCGTTGCGAGAGATCGCGCAAACCACCCGGAGAACGGATCGGTCATCCGTCTCAGACGAACCCTCAAGAGAGCAGGGCTAGGATGGGCGTCGCACGGTCAAGACCGGACAGGGGGCGTGCTGGACGACGCGCTCTGCCGTGCTTCCCAGCAAGAAATGACGAAGGCCGGATCGCCCATGCGTGCCCATGGCAATGAGATCCACTCCCGCTTCGCGCGCTTCATCTTCGATCACGCTCGGCGGGTAGCCCTCGCGTGCCAGGGTGTCGACACGAAGCCCCTCGCGGCGCAAAGGTGCAGCGAGCTCCTCGAGCTGTTCCCGGGCTTGCTCTGCCGCGTCGGCAAAAAGGCGGGGTGTCACAGGCACCGTGCCCAGTGCCGTGAACTCCACGGGAAGATGGTAGGCGTGGAGGAGAATGAGCCGCGCTCCGTCTTCCGCGGCATGGAGCACGCGACGCGCCTCGCTGATCGCGAGCCCCGCATCGATCGAGAAATCCGTCGGGACGAGCACGGTCTTGAAGTTCCGGTGCCGGTCCACGTCGCCGGGATGGACAATCAGCACGGGGACTGGAGCGCCTTGCACGATTCGCTCTGCCGTACTCCCGAGGAGGAGGTGACGGAAGCCGGTTAGGCCGTGGGTCCCGACCACGATGAGATCGGCGGCGTGCTTCGTCGCAAGGTCGAGCACGGTGGGTGCCGCAGGGCCGAGCTCGAGGTCCATCGAGATGGGGATGCCCCGGGCGCGCACCCGCTCCGCCGTCTCGGCCAGATTTTTGGTAGCGGCCTCTCGGTATTGCTCCTGATAGTCAGGAGGGAGTGCCACAAAGTCGGGACTCGCGGCGGGGGGAATGGGGGGTGCCAGCGCATGGACGAGCACCACGACGGCGCCATGGGTCTTCGCGAGAAGGGTCGCCCACTCCACGGCGGCCGCGGACGTGGGAGAGAAGTCCGTGGCTGCCAAGATCTTGCGAACCGGCTTCGCGCTACTCCCGCTCTCTGTGCCCATCGATGTCCTCCTTCCCTAACTCTAGACCCCCGGCAACGACGGGCGCGAATGCCGCACCCCTGTGCCGTGTTGCCTCGCCTTTCCCTCCGGTTCCTGGGCCGAAACCACGCGAGAGGGTCGTCCAGCACCTACCGCTCGCGGCACGCTCCCTGCACACTCGGAGGGGCGGGGAGGTACCCATGGACTCCGCGAACCGGCCCGTCTCCGAGATCATGCAGACCGACTTCGTGACCGTGAGCCTACACGACCGGCTCGATTTCGCGGACCAGGTGATGCGCCTCGGCCGGATCCGACACCTCCCGGTGCTCCACCAGGGGCGCGTCGTGGGGATCGTCTCCAACAGGGACATCCTGGCCGCATCCCTTACCAAGGTGCTCCAGTTTGGACCGATCGAACGGCGCGCGTTTCTGCGAGCGATCGATGTGGAGGAGGTCATGACCTCCAGGATCTATACCGTCGCCCCGAGCGCCACCCTGGCGGATGCGGCACAGCTTCTCCTGCGACATAAGATCGGTTGTCTTCCAGTCGTGGATCCTGCGGGGGCGCCTGTGGGCCTCATCACAGAAACGGACCTCCTGCGCGCGGCCTTCCTCCCCGAGGAGCCAAAGCCGATGAGCCATCAGGCGACGGGCGCTGCGGCTTGTGGCTCTTGAGGTATTCGGTGCTAGCCTCCGCCGCCGAGAGGCGTCCTCGTTTGGTTCGATGTGTTTGGGTTTACCCCACCGCAGCGTGATCCATTAGGAATGCCTTTCCCGGAAGGGTTCAGAAGGTATTCCAAAAGTTCCTCCTGACCGACCGGAATTCATCGGCGTCTCCGG
>DAIOWK010000437.1:0-2635 GCA_036758525.1 Myxococcota bacterium | reverse complement strand
GCTATCTCCTTCCCGACGGGATTCACGACGCGGTGGTGCAAAGCCGCGTCTACGGTCCGGGCGTGGGCCGATCTCGCCGTCCGGGTGCATCCGGCGCCCCCGGCACACGCCGCAAGCTCAAGGAGAGTCGGTGACCGGCGGCCTCGATTCCAAGCAGAAGGCACAGTGGATTGTACAGGCCGCGCAGGACAAGAAGGCCGAGGATGTGATTGCCCTCGACGTGCGCGGGATCTCGTCGTTCACCGACACGTTCGTGATCGCGACCGGCAACTCCGACCGCCATGTCCGCTCGATCGTGGATGGAATCGAAGCGGCGCTCGGCCAGCACGGCGAGCGTCCGATCGGAATCGAGGGGCGCGAAGAAGGACGCTGGGTCCTCATGGACCTGAACGACGCCATCGTCCACGTCTTCCAACGCGAGGCGCGCGAGCACTACGGCCTCGAGCGGCTCTGGGGGGACGCACCGGAGCTCGAGCTCGCGACGCTCGGGCCGGGGGTAGCGCGGAGCGGTGCTTCATGACCCCGCCGGTGCTGCTCGTGGTGCTCGACGGATTCGGCATCGGCGATGGTTCTTCAGGCGACGCTACCGCACACGCGCACGCCCCCTTCCTCGCGCGCGCCAAGCGGCTCTACCCGATGGCGCAGCTCGAGACCTCGGGCGAGGCCGTGGGCCTTCCGCCCGGCCAGATGGGAAACTCCGAGGTCGGCCACATGACGATGGGCGCGGGCCGGGTGATCGACCAGGACATCAGTCGGATCTCGAAGGCGATCGCCCAAGGCGCCCTGGAGACCAATCCCGCCGTGCAAGGTGCGCTGGCCGCGGTCAAAAGGAGCGGCGGCCGCCTGCACCTCATGGGGCTCGTCTCCGACGGTGGGGTCCACAGCCACGTCTCCCACCTCGGGGCGCTGCTCGAGCTCTGTGGTCGGCACGCCGTGCCGCCCCTCGTGCATGCCTTCCTCGACGGTCGCGATACGCCGCCGCGCTCGGGGGCTGGCTACCTGCGGGCATTGCTTCCCCAGGTAGCCGCGGCCAAGGGCGCGGTCGCAACGGTGATCGGCCGCTACTACGCGATGGACCGGGACAACCGATGGGAGCGCATCGCACTCGCCTACGACGCAATCGTGGCACGCAAGGGCCGAGAGGCCGCCGGGGCCCTCGAAGCCGTGGAGGCTGCCTACGCTCGGGGGGAGGGCGATGAGTTCGTAGCACCCACGGTCGTGGCGGGAGGAGCACCCCTTTGCGACGGGGACGCAGTCATCTTCTTCAACTTCCGTGCGGACCGCGCCCGTGAGCTCACGAACGCGATCACCAACGCCGCGCCGAAACGCATCCCGCCGAGCTTCGTGCGGTCGAAATCCGTTTGCGTGTCGAGCTTCGTGTGCTTCACCGAGTACGACGCGGACTACGGGCTGCCTGTGGCGTTCACCGACGAGATTCCGCGTCGTATTCTCGGTGAGCTCGTCGCCGAAGCCGGCCTCTCCCAGCTCCGCATCGCCGAAACCGAGAAGTACGCCCACGTCACGTTCTTTTTCAACTGCGGTCTCGAAGCGCCCTTCCCGGGAGAGGATCGGGTGCTGATCCCGTCTCCACGCGACGTCCCGACCTACGACCACAAGCCCGAGATGAGCGCAGTCGAGGTCACCGAGGAGCTCGTGCGTCGCCTGAAGGAGCGCGAGTACTCATTCGTGCTCGTGAACTACGCGAATCCCGACATGGTCGGCCATACGGGAGTCCTGCCAGCCGCGATCAAAGCCGTCGAGACCATCGATGCCTGTTTGGACCGCGTGGCGCAGACCGTGCTCGCCCTTGGAGGTTGCGCACTCGTGACCGCGGACCATGGAAACTGTGAGCAGATGATCGACCCCAGAACGCGCGAGCCGCACACCGCCCACACCACGAACCCCGTGCCGCTCTATTGGGTGACCGCAAACCCGATGGGGCGGAGCCTGCGCAACGGCACGCTCGCGGATCTGGCGCCCACGGTGCTCGAGCTTTTGGGTCTGCCCCGACCCGCCGAGATGACGGGCCGCTCGCTCATCGGCGGCTAAGCGAAGGGCGCGCCCTACGATTGCCGGGCGCCGTGATCGCGACGCTGTTCAGGCCTTCGCGTCTTTGCAGGTCCGAATCGCGGCCTGCGAATCTCCGCCAGATGCCTGTGTTCGATCCCCTGTACGCAATCCGGGGTTCCGCGGCCCACGTTTCCCGACCACACCTTCGCGGCTAAGGTGGACTGGGTCCCGGGGCGATCCACCCGGCGTCGCGCATCGTGGTCCTGCGCCAAGGTGATCGAACCGTCGTGCTTGTGCGTACCGCTGGAATGCGCGATAGATCATTCGAGCTCAGGCGGCGTCGCGTCCAGGTCGACGGCGAAGGGAGCGACGGTGCGCTTGCGATCGTGCGCGGGACCTCGCATTCACCTTTTCCCCGGGACGCCCTAACCCGTGATCCGGCGTCTCGTGGGGATCGCCCTCGGTTCGCCGGGTGCGGTGATCGTCGCCGTGCTCGCGCTGATCCTCGCGGGGCTCATCTCCTACGAGCGGCTCGACATCGAGGCCTATCCGAATCCGGTGCCACCGCTGGTGGAGCTCATCACCCAGCCCGAGGGCTGGAGTGCAGAAGAGGTGGAGCGGCAGG
>DAIOWK010000436.1:0-2643 GCA_036758525.1 Myxococcota bacterium | reverse complement strand
GAGGGGTACGGCGAGGAGGAGCGCGGAGAGGCTGCCGTTCACCGGCAAATCGAAGAGGAGCCGCGCGAGGGCGATCGCGATCGCCCCCTGCGCAGCTCCGATCACGACATACGGCGAGAGCTTTCCAACCAGCGCATCGAAAGCGTCGACGGGAGTGGCGAGCAGCGTCTCCCAACTTCCGCGCTCGCGCTCGCGAACCAGCGTGAGCGCGCCCAGCATCAGCATGCTGATCATGACGATGACTCCGACCAGCCCGGGAACGATTGTCCAGGCCGTTCGGCCGTCAGGATTGTAGAGCCATTCGACATCCACAGGCGGGCTGGGCACCAGCGAACACGCCGCTACGACCTTGCGCCAATAGGCACGTTCGAGCGCGGCAAGCGCCGGGCGCACGGCACCTGGATCGGAGGCGTCGACGATGACCCGCGGATTCGTCACCGGAGCATCGGGTGCGTTGTAATCCAAGGGCGGCGGTAGCTCGATTCCGACGAGTGCCTTGCCCCTCGAAACCATGTCTTCCGCAAGACCGGGCTCGAGCTCGTCGCCCACGACGGAGAAGTAGTCGGTCTCGTCGATCGCTCTGCGAAGGCGCGCCACCGTCCCATTCTGATCCCCTGCTACCGCGATGGGAACATGCTTCGGGTTGAGGTTGATCGCATAGCCGAAGAGCACGATTTGAATCGCGGGTACGACAAGGATCAGGGAGAGACTCGTCCTGTCCCGTGTGAGCCTCAGGGTTTCGATGCGGGCGACAGCCAGCATGCGAGCCAGGCGTCGACCGATTGCCGCTGGGCGGGCGGACCCACGGATACCCCACCTTCGGATCTTCACTTTGAGAACACGAGGGCCGCGTCCTCGAGTCTCATTGCCACACGGGCGAGGTCGGCTCCTGCGCTGCTGGCAAGTCGGCGCACGCACTCCTCTCCCCTCGGATCGGTGATGATGCGCAGGCTTTCGCCCTGCGGATACGTCGCAATGACACCGGGTAGGGCAAGGATCCTTTCTGAGAGTAGGCGCGGCGCAGTACCCGACAACAAGAACGCAACCGCGGGTGCGCTGCGCGCGACCTGTTCGGGCGTGCCGACCGCAAGGACCCGCCCCTCTGAAAAGAAGGCCGCACAAGAGCACCGGTCTGCTTCGGCTAGGTCGTGAGTGCTGACGATGATGCCTGCCCCGTTGGCCGCCAGCTGTCCCAGGCGTCGCCAGACCTGCTGGCGCGACACGACGTCGAGGCCACCCGTCGGTTCATCGAGAAGAACGAGGCGTGGGGAGTGGATGAGAGCCGCCGCCAGCTGAAGTCGCCGCGCCCAACCCCCGGAAAGCGCCCCCGCTGCGGTCCTTCCGAACGGGCCCAAGTCGAAATCCGCTATGGCGCCCTCCGCCGCAGCCGGAGGATGGTCCAGGCCATAGACCTCGGCACGAAAGCGTAGATTCTCGAAGACGGAGAGCTCGGAATAGAGCGAGAACCGCTGCGACATATACCCGACCTGCTCCCGGATCTCCGCGCCGCCTCGCACGAGGTCGAAGCCGAGCACGTGTCCCCGTCCCCGGTCCGGCCGCAGAATGCCGGCAAGCATTCGGAGCGTCGTTGTCTTCCCACCGCCGTTGGCACCGACAAAGCCGTAGATCTCACCGGGCCGAAGCGTCAGCGCGAGCCCCTCGATTGCGACGCGTCGCCCGTACCGCTTGGTGAGATCCTCTACCACCACCAGGACCTCCTGACGCGGCGCGGAAGGACCGAACGCTTCGGGATCCGCTTCAGCCATGGACGTACGAGAAGCCCCCGAACATATACTTCGTCGCTTCCGCTCCGAGCGCGAGCACGGTGGCTCCCGATTTGAGGGTCGGGTGCAGCTCTGCCAGCGCGAGCCAAATCGCTGCGGAGCCCGTGTTGCCCACCCGGTGCGCGTTCACGAATACCCGGTTCGGGGGAATGTGGAAGTAGGCACCGAGGAGCTCCGCCATGCGACCATTCGCCTGATGTGGAATGACGTGGTCGACGGTGTCGATGGCGCTTCCGAGCGCGCACGCAGCAGCTGCCCCCTGGTCGAACAGCTCCGGCCCGTGGGTCCGCACCGCCGCAAAATCGTGCTCGAACTCGAGCGCACCCGCTGGCACGAAGGGTGCATCAGAGCCGCCCGCCGCGAGTTTGAAGCCTGGCATTCGACCCCACCCGACCTGGCCAAAGAAGTTGCCGAAAAGGCGGGGGCCAGGATCGAAATCATCGGGCGCGAGCACGATCGCCGCAGCTCCGTCTCCCATTTGCACGAGATTGACCAGCTGCCCGGTATCTTCACCCGCGCGGAGAGGGTCGAAGTAGACCGAGCCTGTCTCGGAGCCTACGATCGCAATGGCCTTGGTCCCAGGCACGGAAAGAAGACCTTGCGCGATCACCAGGGCATTGGCGAAGCCCGTGCAAGCCTGACGAAGCTCCATGTAGGGCCCGCGGTACCCGAGGAGGTCCGCCACAAGGGAGATGTTCGGCGGCACCAATCGCGCAGGGGTCGCGGTGTGGCCGATGAGATAGTTGAGGTCATCGACAGCAATACCCGCCTCATGGAGCGCCGCATGAAGCGCAGCCGCCGCCAGATCGGGATTGGACTGGCCGGGTCGAGGCGCCTCGTGCCGCGCCTCGAGATCGCG
>DAIOWK010000435.1:0-2659 GCA_036758525.1 Myxococcota bacterium | reverse complement strand
TAGGGATCTGCCTGCCGGCGAATACTCCTTCAGTCCCTCCAACTCGAACGACGGCTATTGCTTCGGCGTTGATCCCTCCGCGCCCGGCCAATAACGCACTCGCCCCATGTGCCGCACCGCTTCGCGTCAGAAGTTGCCGCAACCCATTACCTGCCCCCTTTTGTATTGGGGTAACCCGTGGGGCGCGAGTGGCGTCCCACGCGCTCGGAGTCGTCGCCGCGCTGGTGGAACGCCAGCGGACCGGACGTGGACGGGTGCTCGACCTCTCAAACCAGGACGCGATTTTCGCGATCACAGACTCGGCGGCCACCATTGCTGCGGGTCTCGGCCTGCGGGTAGAGCGCGTTGGAAACCAGCATCCCTTCACCGCACCCTACGACGCCTTCGAGGCAAAGGACGGCTACGTCGCGATCGGCACCGCCAGCAACAAACTGTTTCGCGGGCTTTCCGCCGCCATCGGGCGCCCGGAGCTCGCGACCGACGAGCGCTACAAGAGCCATCGCGGTCGCTCCGCGCGTCGCCGCGAGCTCAATGCGGAGGTTGCGGCCTGGGTACGCGAACGGACCTGTGACGAGGTTCTGCAGGTGCTCGGTCCACAAGGCGCCCGGCTCCCGTGCGCGCGCGTCATGCGCCCCGACGAACTGCTGCAAGACCCGCAGCTCGAGGCGCGTGGGATGATCGAGCGGCACGCGCACCCCGTGCTCGGCGAGATCGTGTTCCACGGAAACCCGCTGCGTTTTGCGGGAGCGCAGCCGCGCGCCCGTGCCCTGGCACCCGCCCTGGGCGAGGACAATGCCGCCCTCTACGGCGAGCTTGGTCTTGGGCCCGAGGACCTCGCGCAGCTGGCCGAGCGCGGCGTGATCTAGGACACTCGACGAGCAGGCGCACCGCAGAGAAGGGAGTTCCCGATGGACGAGTATCGCAAGCTCCTCGCGAAGACCGACCGCCCCGTGTTTGATGCCATCGCCGGTGAAGAGGCGCGCCAGAAGCGGGGCATCGAGCTCATCCCGTCTGAGAACTATACCTACCCCGAAGTTCTCGTTGCCCTGGGTTCGGTCTTCACCAACAAGTACGCCGAGGGCTACCCCGGTCGCCGCTATTACGGCGGCCAGGAGTACACCGACGTGATTGAGAACCTGGCGCGCGAGCGTGCGAAGGAGCTCTTTCGCTGCGAGCACGCGAACGTGCAGCCCCTGTCCGGATCTCCAATGAACCAGGCGGTGTATCTGGCTTTCATGAAACCAGGAGACACGATCCTCGGGATGGACCTGTCCCATGGAGGGCACCTCACGCACGGCGCGCCAGTCTCCCACATGGGGCAGATCTTCCACTTCGTGCGTTACAAGACCGATCCGGAACACGAAGGGCGCATCGACTTCGATGCGCTGCGCAAGATTGCGCAAGAGACTCGGCCGAAGATCGTGCTGTGTGGGTACACCTCCTACCCCCGCGACTACGACTACGCGGCGTTCCGGCGGGTCGCCGACGAGGTCGGCGCGCTCACCATGGCGGATGTCTCACACATCGGGGGGCTGATCGCCGCCGGCGTGATGCGCAATCCCTTCGACGCCGGCTTTGACCTCGTGACCACGACGACACACAAGAGCCTGCGAGGGCCGCGCGGCGGCATGGTGCTGTGCGCCAAGAAGTACGCCGCGACGATCGACAAGTCCGTTTTTCCGGGTCTGCAAGGTGGCCCGCACATGAATACGATCGCCGGGATCGCGATCACTCTGGGACGAGCGTTGCAGCCGGAGTTCAAGGAATACGGGGCGCAGGTGCTGCGCAACGCCAAGACGCTCGCTGCGGTGCTTCTCGCCGGTGGGGGCATGCTCATCACGGGCGGCACCGACAACCACATGATGGTGCTGGATACGATGAAGAGCTTCGGCATCGACGGCCGCATCGCTGAGGAGACGCTGGACAAGATCGCAATCACCACGAACAAGCAGATCATCCCCGACGATCCGAATCCGCCGCTTCGCCCGAGCGGGATTCGCATCGGAACGCCCGCCGCGACGGCGCGAGGCATGAAGGAGGATGCGATGCGTAGGCTCGGTGAATGGATCGTGAGCGCGCTGCGCGCCCACGACGATGCGGCCCGACTGAACGAGCTGCGCCGCGAGGTCGAGGCCTTCTGCGTCCAGTATCCCGTGCCAGGCATTGACGGCGCGCTCTGACCTCATGGGAAACCACCCGAGCAGGCGGATCGCGCTCGTGACGGGCGCCAACCGGGGCCTCGGGTTCGAGACCTGCCGACAGCTCGCGCGTTTGGGTCAGAAGGTGGTTATGGCGGCACGAGACGAGGCGAAGGGACGCGAGGCCGCACGCACCCTCGCGAACGAAGGGTTGGAGGTGCTGTTCCATCCCCTGGACGTCACGTCCGCACAAAGTGTCGCCGCGTTGACCCGGTTCGCGGAAGGCGAGTTCGGGGGGATCGACATCCTGGTGAATAACGCCGGGGTGATGCTGGATGGAAGGTCACCTCGTCCGGCCCCGGTGATCCTACCCTCGGACCTTGAAATCTTCGAGCGTACCTACGCCGCGAATGTCTTCGGGCCTGTGCTCTTGTGCCAGGCCATCGTGCCCGGCATGCGCGAACGGGAATGGGGTCGGGTGGTCAACGTGTCGAGCGGACTCGGGCAGCTCGTGGACATGC
>DAIOWK010000434.1:0-2675 GCA_036758525.1 Myxococcota bacterium | reverse complement strand
GGCGCGATCGAAGTAGACCCGACAGTGGCCGCAGGTCGGAACCCTCGGGAGCGCTGTTCGACCGCGGTGATTCCGGTGTCGGGCACCGTACCAGTGGATGGTGCTTGCTTCTGGAGAAGGCTCCGCTCTTTGCGGTGGTGCTCCTTTCCTGCGTCGTCACCTACCGGGTGCAGAAGGGAGCCATCTTCGAGCCCATGCCCATCCCGTTTCGTCTCGAGAATGCGGTGCACTCCTACGCCGTGTATCTGAAGAAGTTCGTCTTCCCGGCGGACCTCGCCTGTTACTATCCCATGGCGCCTCTCGGAGCGGGTCTTGTCGCCTTGAGCGTCGCGATGCTTGCGGCGTTCACTCTCGTGGCGTGGCGCTTGCGCACGACACGACCCTACTTCCTCACGGGTTGGCTCTGGTTCGTCGGAGCACTCGTGCCCATGATCGGCTTGGTGCAGGTGGGGGGACAAGCGTACGCAGACCGCTACACGTACTTCTCCTCCCTCGGACTCGGATTCATCGTTGCCTTAGGCCTCGGGGATGCCGTCGGCCGCGCACGCCTGCCACGAGCCGCAGTGATTTTGGCGGGCGGCGCTGTGCTCACCGTTCTTGGGGTTGCGACATGGAGGCAGACGCTTGTCTGGCGCAACAACGTGGCACTCTTCGAGCATGCAGTGGCAGCGACCGGACACAATTATCTCATTCGTGTGCTTCTTGCCCGGGAGTACATTGAGGGAAACGAGCCCCAGCGCGCGGAGGGGATGCTCCAGCAAGCTTTGTCCGAAGGAGCACCGCTGGTGAGGATTCGCGTGGCGATGAGCGCGCTCTACGACCGGGAGAATCGAGAGGAGGATGCGCTGCACGAGATCGATGCGGCCCTCGCCGTGGAACCCAACGACCCGCAGATGCTCATGGTCCGCGGCATCTATCTCGCCAAATTGGGGCGCAATGCCGAGGCGGTCGTGGTCTTACAGCAGGCGATCGCGTTAGACACGCTCAAGAATACACAGCAACTCGCCCTCGCACGCCGTGTACTCGCTACCGCTCAAAGTCGATTAGGACGGAGTGAAGAAAATCCGGAAGCCCTCCCCCTAGCCCCCCGCTAGGAGCGGAGGAAGGCGCGGCACGCTTGTCCAACGGACACATGACGTGAACCTCGGCGCGGCTCCCACTACAGGCTCTTCAAAAAGACCGCTTTAGCCGCGGAGACTTTTCGCCGCAAAGGCGTCCGGGTCCGAGCGCCCATCGTAGGCATGCTCGCTCGCCCAGCGGAATTCGCCGAGAGAATGGGTCGGGGTGGTGGGATTCGAACCCACGACGCGGAACCCCCAAAGTTCCGGCTCTAGCCACTGAGCTACACCCCGGACCTGCGTGGCAAAGCCGAGGCTATCAGAGCACCCGAAGGGCGGGAAGTCGCGCGTGGTACGCTGCCGCCGTGAGCTCTTCCGAGCCGAGCGCGACGGAGCGTCCTCGCAGCCACCTGCGCACGATAAGCGATGTGGCAGGCGAAGCGCACTCCATGGCTGCGGCGTGCGTGGTGGGTGTACTCACGGGGGCCGCCGCGATCGTGCTCATCGAGTTGATCCGGGGCGTGCAGTTGCTTGCGATCGGCGCTCCGGACCTCGCTTCCTACATCGTGCCGTGGGTACCGCCGTGGCGCGTGCTGCTGGCCGGTGCCGCCGGGGGATTTCTTGTCGCCCTGATCACGCGGTATTTCGCGAGTGAAGTTCAGGGACATGGCGTCCCCGACGTGATGGAGGCCTTCGCGCTGCGCGGCGGACGCATCCGCAAGCGCGTTGCTCTCACGCGCTCGATTGCCTCCGCGCTCACCATCGGCACCGGGGGGTCGGTGGGTCGCGAAGGTCCGATCGTGCAGGTGGGCGCCGCGGTCGGCTCCGCCGTAGGACAGCTTCTGCGCCTGCCGACCGACCGGCTGCGCATGCTGGCGGCCGCAGGTGCTGCGGGCGGAATCGCCGCCGCCTTCAATGCGCCGATCGCAGGAGCCTTCTTCGCACTCGAGGTGATCGCGCGCAACTTCTCCGCCTCGACCTTCGTTCCGGTGGTGCTGTGCGCAGTGTTCTCGACCGAGGTGGCGCGGCTCTATTTCGGTGCTGCGCCCGCCTTCGCGGTGCCCCCGCTTCAAGTCGGCCACCTCTGGGAGATCTCCCTCGCCGCGGTGCTTGGCTTGGCGTGCGGCCTGCTCTCCGTGTTCTTCATCGTGGTCCTCCATAAACTCGAGCAGTTTTTCGTCCGCCTCCCGATTCCCGCTTTGCTCAAGCCTGCGCTCGGTGGGCTCATGGTCGGCGCCTTGATTCTCGCTTCCCCGAACCTCTACGGAATCGGTCACGAGACCATGGACGCGACCCTCGCGGGGGCGCTTCCCGCCGGGAAACTCGGCCTGCTGCTCCTGCTCAAGCCGCTCGCCACCTCGCTCACCCTCTCCTCTGGGGGTTCTGGAGGCGTGTTCCAGCCGTCGCTCTACATCGGAGGAATCGCCGGCGGCCTCTTTTCCACCGCCGTGAGCGCGTTGGTCCCCGCAGCCACGACCTCTTCCGGCGCATGGGCGCTGACTGGCATGGCGGGCGTTCTCGCCGGGACCTCCCGAGCACCGGTCACAGCGATCTTGCTCGCCTTTGAGCTCACCCACGACTACGACGTCACCTTGCCGGTGATGCTCGCGTGCGCGG
>DAIOWK010000433.1:0-2705 GCA_036758525.1 Myxococcota bacterium | reverse complement strand
CCTCGATCTATTCGCCCCGCGACAGATCGAGCATGCGGCTCCGGCGAAGCGGCACCCTGCAGCGCGGCGGGTCGTGCTCGTCTCGATCGATGGTCTCGCGCAATGGGTGCTCGATTCGACGCCGCAGCCGAACCTCGCGCGTTTCGCGCGGGAGGGTACGGCTGCGGCGATGGCCGAAACGGTCCTCCCCTCGCTGGCCCTGAACGCGTACACGAGCATGCTTTCCGGACTCCCACCCGAGAAGCATGGTGTCGACTGGAATCGTTATCTCCCGTGGCGTCACATCCGCGTGGAAACCATCTTCACGAACTGCGCAAAGGAGGGCCTGCGCTGCGGGCTCTTCGCCGAGAATGCCAAGTTCGCGTACTTCGCCGAGGACGAACCGGGGGTGGAACACTATGAGATGGAGAACGACGCAGCCCAGGTGTTTCGCCGTGCCCTCGCGTGGATGCAAAAGGTAGACCCTGATTTCGTGATGATTCAAATCGCCGAGATCGATCGGTTGGGAAAATCCGCGGGCTGGGGGAGTGGCGCGCAGCTGCACGCGCTTGCGGCCGTCGACGCTCTCCTCGGTTCCTTTGCAGAGGCGGCGCAGAAGGCCGGGACCCGCCCGCTGACACTCATCGTGACCTCTGACCACGGGGGACACGGCACCAGTCACGGCACGGATCTCGCGCAGGACATACGCATCCCCTGGATCGCGTGGGGAGATGGCGCTCCGCCGGGCGCGACCATCCCCAACGTCTCGACCCTCGACACGGCACCCACGGTGCTGCTTCTGCTCGGCCAGACGGTGCCGCCGGAAATGGAAGGACGCGTGCGTCTCGGCGGCATCCTGTGCGATATCACGCACGTGGATCCGTCGATCCAGGTCGACATGCGCTACGCCCAACGCGACAACTTCCTGAAGGAAGCGATCTACCCCGTGAACCGCTGCCTGTTGCGGGCCGATGTGGCCGAGCGCCTGGCTCGCGTTCAGCGACGGCTCCAGGCAGAGGGATTCGGTTTGCGGATGTGGGACTGCTACCGGCCTCAATCCGTCCAGCAAAGGATGTGGGATCTCGTACCCGACCCGCGCTATGTGGCCGATCCCGCCGTGGGCTCGAAGCACAGCCGGGCCTCCGCCGTCGACGTGACCCTGGTGGACCAGGAGGGGAATCCCGTGCCCATGCCCACAAAGCACGACGATTTCAGTGAACGCGCCCGCCGCGACTACACGAAATTGCCCGCACCCCAGTTGAAGAACCGCCAGATCCTCGAGGACGCAATGACCGCGGAGGGCTTTGTTCCGCTGCCGACGGAATGGTGGCATTTCGACGATCCAGAGTGGGCCAAGGCCCCGCTGCTCGACGAACCGTTTGGAGGGTAGGGCGTGCGCTCCACGAAGGAGTGCCCGGAGCTCTTTCCCCCGAAGCTCGAAGCATTCCCCGCGCGCTCGGCGCGCGAAGCTCGGAGCTAGCGCCTGCTCGCCTTTCTGCATACCGCGACTGCCCAGGTGACCGCCTTCGACGCGCTCCTCCGGGAAATGGCTCCCGACCTCGTGGCGCGGCACAGCGTCCACGAGGAGCTCCTCGCCGAGGCGCAGCGCACAGGGTTAAGCCGTGCGCTAGCGCTCCGCGTGCAGGAGGTCGTGCTTGCCCTGGCATTCGCGCCCGGCGCCCTCGTGGTCTGCACCTGCTCTACGATCGGCGAGTGCGCGGAGCGCGCGAACGAGGACCGGCCAGGCGTGGCCATGCGGATCGACCGCCCGATGGCGGAGCGCGCGGTCGTGCTTGGTCAGCGTATCCTCATCGCTGCGGCGCTCGAAAGCACCCTCGAGCCGACGCGGCGCCTGGTCGAAGATGCGGCGCGCGCCGCCGGACGAAAGGTCCAGACGGATTCGCTCTTGTGTGAGGGCGCGTGGGCGCACTTCGAGCGAGGAGACTCCGACGGATACCTTCACGCCATCGCGGAGACGCTAGACCGAGACGCGCGCGATACCGACGTCGTGATGCTCGCGCAGGCCTCGATGGCAGGGGCCACGTCACTCTGTACGAGGCTCGCTGTGCCCGTCCTCTCGAGCCCGCGGCTCGGGCTCGAGGGAGCCCTCGCGCGCTATCGCTCGCGATAGAGGATGACGCTGCGGATCGCGTCGCCGGAATGCATGAGCTCAAACGCGCGATTCACCTCACTAAGGGGCAGCGTTGCAGTAATCATCTCGTCGAGCCGAATGCGGCCCGCCATGTACCGGTCGACAAAGCGCGGAAGCTCGGTCCTGCCCTTCACTCCTCCGAATGCCGTCCCCTTCCACTGTCTGCCCGTGACCAGGAGAAACGGTCGCGCGCGGATCTCTTCACCCGCCCCCGCAACCCCGATGACCACGGATTGGCCCCAGCCCCGGGCGGTGCACGCCAGGGCCTGCCCCATCACTTCCACGTTTCCGATACACTCGAAGGAGTAGTCCACGCCACCGTCGGTCATCTCGACAAGAGCCTGGACGATGTCGCCCGAGTCCTTGGGGTTCACACAGTCTGTCGCGCCGAAGCGCCGCGCCAGCTCGAACTTCTTCGGGTTTAGGTCGACGCCAATGATCCGGTCGGCGCCGGCGATTACAGCCCCTTGGATCACGGCGAGCCCGATGCCGCCCAGCCCGAAAACAGCGACAGAAGACCCCGGCTCGACCTTCGCGGTATGGAGCACAGCGCCAATCCCCGTGGTGACGCCGC
>DAIOWK010000432.1:0-2711 GCA_036758525.1 Myxococcota bacterium | reverse complement strand
CGAAGTCTGCGGGACTTGCTGGCGACGCGAAGTGGAGAATCGCGTCAAACACTCGCACTTCACAGCCCGCGAGCAGAAGCCTGTCACACAGATGGGAGCCGATGAAGCCCGCGCCGCCTGTGACAAGGACGCGCCGGATACGACGTGACGAGCTCATGCAGACCCTCCGGGAGCGGCAGCCAGTGGGGATGCGTCAGATCGGAGATAGGCGCCGACCGCGTCGCGCCATCCCTGCAGGCGCACCCCGATGCGCTCTGCCTTCGTGCAATCCAGGGCCGAATACGCCGGCCGCGGCGCCGGCCTCGGGAACTCACTCGTCCGTACACGCTCGATCGCGACGTCTTGAAAGCCGCCTTGGTCGAGGCACTCGCGGGCCACATCCCACCAGGTCGCGACCCCCCGGTTCGCAAGATGATAGAGGCCGCGGGCCCCAACCTCCACCAAGCTCACGATCCCTCTGGCGAGGTCCCCCGCGTAGGTGGGTGAGCCAAACTGGTCATCGACCACACGCAGTGGAGAAGGATCGCGACCCAGGCGACGCGCGGCTGCCTGCTCGATCATGGTGCGCACAAAATTGCGCCCAGGCCCGAAGACCCAGCTCGTCCGAACCACCAGGAAGTCAGGCGATTCGGCGAGCACCGCCTGCTCCCCTTCGAGCTTGGTTTGACCATACACGGAAGCGGGAGCTGTTCGATCCGCCTCCGTGTAAGGACGCGTCGCCTTCCCGTCGAAGACGTAGTCGGTCGAGACGTGCACGAAGAACATGCCTGCGTCGACGCAGGCTCGGGCGATGTGGCGCGGGCCGTCTCCGTTCACGCGGCGGGCGAGCTCTCGCTCGCTCTCGCAGCGATCGACGAAGGTAAACGCAGCAGCGTTCAGGAAGACCTCTGCCTTCCCTCGAGCGGCGCGCACCGCGCGTGCGATCGAATCGGGGTCGCTAAGGTCGAGGACCTCCCGGTCGAGCGCAGCCGCGAGCGTGTGCCGGGGCGAAGCGGCCAGGGCGCACACCATCGAGCGGCCAAGCTGTCCGCTCGGCCCAGAGAGAAGCCAGCGCACCTTAGTGTCCTTCTGCGAGAACCCAGGTCGGGAGCTTGTCAGAGGTCTTGAGCTGCTCCGCAAGGCGATTGGCCTCGGCCCGTGATTCGATGGGACCGACGCGTACCCGCCAGCGGGAGTCCCGCGGGCCGGTGGCGGGAACCACGAACACGTGCATCCCCTTGCGTCGAAGGTGCTCCGCGAGCTTCTCGGCGTCGGTACTTTCCGCGAAGGCCCCCACCTGTACCGAGAAGCGCTGTCCCGGCGAGGGGGGCGGGGAGGAAACGGGCGGCGGCGCTGCCGCGCGTGCCGCCGGCCGAGCCGATTCCGCGGAGGGCGGGTTCGCGCTCGCGTGCCCTTCTGCGGCAGGCGGCGGCGTGGGAGCAGGCTCCTGCGTGGGGTGAGCGGGAGCGGGCGCTGCCGCGGGCGGCGGTTCCCCAGCAGGGGAAGAGGGCGGTGGCGGAGTCGGCGCGGGGCTCGCCTCGGGGGCCGGCACCTCCTTCGACTCGCCGGAGAAATGGCGCAACACGAGTTCGGGCTCCTCGCGTGCGGCGCCCACCACGAGGCCGAGGCCGAAACCGAGAACGACGAGCACAATGCCGCCAAGCAGCGTGACGAGCCATCCCGGTCCCGGGCGATCGCGCTCTTCGCTCACATCTGCTCCGGCGCGGACAGGCCCAGAACCCCGAGGCCGTTCGCGAGTACCGTGCGCACCGCCAACACGAGGCCGAGCCGCGCCGCGGTGAGCTCAGAATCGTCCGACAGCACGCGGTGCCGGACGCCGTCCTGGACGTAGGGATTCCAAAGGCGCGCCAGATCGCGCAGGTAGTACGCCACGTGATGAGGCTCTCGGGATTCGGCCGCGCGTGCCACGATGTCGGGGTACTCCCTCAGTTTCTTCAGCAGTGCGAGCTCCTCTTCGAGTCCAAGACGCGTGGCGTCGATCGCGTCAGGCTGCGGCAGTGCGACGCCTCCCTCACGCGCTTTGCGCTCGATACCGTGGGTCCGGGCGTGCGCGTACTGTACGTAGTACGCGGGGTTCTTCTTCCAATCCTTCTCCTTGGCCAGCTCTACGTCGAAGTCCAGATGGCCATCCGCCTTGCGCTCGACCATGAAGAAGCGGAAGACGTCGCAACCGACCTCGTCCAGGAGTTCGTCGACGGTGATATAGGTCGCGCGCCGTGTGGATTGCTTCACCGATTCGCCGCCGCGCGTCAGTGTGACGAACTGGTTCATCACGAGCTCGACCGCGTTCGGATCGCAACCCAAGGCCGCGATCGCTGCGCGTACGAACGGAAATTGCTCGATGTGATCCGCGCCCTGGACATCGATGACCCGCGAAAAACCTCGGCGGAACTTCTCGCGGTGGTAGGCGATGTCGGGGAGGAGATAGGTCGGCTCACCCGTACTCTTGACCACGACCCGATCGCGATCGAGGCCGAGTGCCGTGGCCTTGAACCAAACGGCTCCATCGGCGTCGTAGACGAGGCCCTTGGCGCGCAGATCCTTAAGCGCTTCCTCGATCTTTCCGGTTTCATAGAGCGAGGTCTCGTTGTAATAGACGTCGAACCCCACCCGAAGCGCGGTCAAGGTGGCGTGGATCTCTTCGAAAATGCGCTCCTGCGCAGTGCGCCGGAAGACACCATCGCCCGGCTCGCCGACCAGGGAGTCGCCGT
>DAIOWK010000431.1:0-2714 GCA_036758525.1 Myxococcota bacterium | reverse complement strand
CTCGTCCGCAAGCGCATAGCGAAGCGGATCGAGTGCTCGTCCGTTCCCCTGGGATGCGGCAAAGGGAATCGAGTCGGCCGTGGAGAGAGTCGCGGTCACTATGAGGCCTCCTTTAGGAGCTCACTGACAAACGGCGAACACCCGGTGAGAAGGAGAACTGCGCCATGCGCCTCGAGATCACGGATCGCAGCAGCCCCAGCGAGATCCACGAAGAACACTCCGGAAAAATTCAGTACGAGGTCCCGACCCTCACGAAGACACTCCCCGCAGCTCTGGCGGAGTGTTTCCAGCTCGTGCTCGGTTACGCGCCCTTCGAGGTGCAGGGTCGTGATTCCACCTTCCAAATCGTTCCGCGTGATCCGCAGCATTCGGGCTTCTCCTCGCGCTGTTGCTGAGAGCCAGAGCAACCGCTATGCCAACCGCATGGATGACAAGGGAAACGCAAGAAACACAAGATTTGGCCGGGGCTTATGGGCGCTTAACCAAACGAGCGCCGCAACCCAGGTCGTCGCATTTGGCGGGTCGGCGACGTGATTTGGCGGAAGCGCGAAACTAGGAGGGGTCGTCGCTCCGCCGGACCCCGAGCTTTCGCAGGCGGCCGCGTAACGTGCTCGGGTTGAGGCCGAGCTGCGCCGCGGCACCGTTGGGGCCGTTTATCCGCCAGCTGGCTGCGCGCAATGTCTCGACAATATGCCGACGCTCGACCTCCGCGAGCGAAGCCGCGCTGGCGTGGGGGGCCGACTTCGATGGAGCGAGTGCGTGGTGGCTCACATCTCCTGCGAGCACGTTGGCGGGTACCTCAAGCTCATCGCCCGGCGAAAGAATCACGGCGCGCTCGATCACATTCTCGAGCTCGCGCACGTTTCCCGGCCACGCATAGCGCGCCAGACGCTCGAGCGTGTCCCGAGAAACGCGAAGGGTACGCTTACCGATCTTTGCGGCGTTGCGAGCGACGAGGTGTTCGACGAGAAGGGGGAGATCCCCTTCTCGCTCACGGAGGGGGGGCATCCGAACCGGAAACACGTTTAGGCGGTAGTAGAGGTCTTCCCGGAATTTTCCGTCCGAGATTGCCTTCTCCAGGTCGCGATTCGTCGCCGCGATGACGCGTACGTCTACCCGAAGAGTTGCCGTGCCCCCGATCCGCTCGAACTCCCGCTCCTGAAGCACGCGGAGCAGCTTGACCTGAATCTCGAGTGGGATTTCGCCCACCTCGTCGAGGAAGATCGTGCCCATATGCGCCAGCTCGAAGCGGCCGATGCGCCGTTGAGTCGCGCCCGTGAACGCACCCTTCTCGTGCCCGAAGAGCTCGCTCTCGACCAGGCCCGGCGAGAGCGCCGCGCAATTGACCTTCACAAGGGGTTTGTCCTTACGGGGGCCGCGCGCGTGAATGGCCCGCGCGATCAGCTCCTTACCGGTTCCGGTTTGACCCCAGATGAGGACGGAGGCGTCCGTCTGCGCCACGCGGCGAACGTCCTCGAAAACCCGTCGCAGTGCCGCGCTGCGCCCCACGATCTCCTCGAAGTTGTACTCGCTCTTAATTTCCTCCTGCAGGTAGAGGTTCTGCTGCTGCAGGCGGTTGCGCTCCCGCTCAGCCAGGACGCGGTCGGTGATGTCGACCAACATGCTCCGCGTGTACTCGCCGTCCGCTTCTGGCTTGGACCACCACTGCACCCACACCGGCCGGCCATCGTCCTTGCGGCGAAGCTCGAGCTCGACGCCGGCGCGCTCCTCGCCGTGCTGGATCGCGACAAGGGCCTCACGGACGCGCTGCTGTGTCTCGGGCGTGGAAGCGATGAGCGACCTTCCCAGTGTGCCGCGGACCTCCTCGGGCTTGAGGCCCAGGAGCTTCGCGGCGGCGCGATTTGCGCTCACAAAGCGGGAGTCGGTGTCCTCGTAGATGTACGCGATCGGAGCCTCCTCGTAGAGGTCCCGAAACCGTTTCTCCGAATCAAGGAGCCTCTGCTCCCCGCGCGTGCGCTCGATCTCTACGACTGCGCGAGCGGCGAAGATGCGCATCACATCAAGAGCTCGATCGCCCTCCACGAGTGGCCGTTCGCTGAGAACCGCGAAGTGACCAATCACCCGGCCCTCCCGATCGACCATCGGCACACCTGCGTAACTGACGGCACCCCAGTCCACGAGGGAGTGGTCTGTCGGAAAGCGCTCTTGGAGGCGATCTGGATAGTGAGCGACCCCGCCACCTAGCACGCCCTCGCAGGGTGTGCCCACCACCGGACTCTCGAAGTTCTCGCCGAGCTTGCCGTGCTTCCAGAACGCACGCGTGCGGAAGTGCGTGCCAGTCTGCGTCAGCTCTGATACGAAGCTGTATTCCACCTCAAGTGCGGACGCGAGGTGCCTGACAAGAGCTCGGAAGAACGACTCGCCGGTCTCCGCTGCAACGGCGCCGACCAGTGTGCGGAGGAGGCTATTCTCGGACACAATTGAATGGCTCAACGGCTCTCCGCTTTACACAGCTCCCATTCCCCGAGGGCATGCTGACACGAGAGACTTCCGGCGTAAAGAGAGACCTGCGCCCGCGGGAACGAGGCCCTCTTGCCACCGGAACGCTCGCCGCTTACCTGGCATCGAAGGGTCAGTGGGTGCGGGCTGAGTCGGGAGCAAAGGCGGCTTCCATAGAGCACACCAGAATCCAACGGGGTCTCACAAGCGCCATTCGCGCTTGCGTGCGGCCAGCATGCCGGCGCGTTATCCGG
>DAIOWK010000430.1:0-2726 GCA_036758525.1 Myxococcota bacterium | reverse complement strand
TGGCGTTCGGATCGGTTTCCGTCGAGATCGGTGAGAATGTCACCTGGCCGATCCTCGTCGAAGAGAGCACGGCGAGCGAGCGTAAGGTGCCGCTGGATCTTCGGCTCGGCACGACGACGGAGCTCGGGCGCTTCCCGCCGATTCCCTATCAGGTCGATTCGACCCCGGGTGGCATCACGCGCGATCCGGCAATCATCGACGTGCATGAAGAGGCCGCCGCTGCCCTCCAGGCCGAAGTGGGGCGGCGCATTGCCATCGCGCCGCGCAAGGAGGTCGTGTTCTTCGTACACGGTTACGCCAACACCTTTGAGGACGCCGCGTTTACGATGGCGAACTTCTGCCACTTCCTCGGCCGGGAGTTCGTCTGCGTGGTCTTCAGCTGGCCCGCCGGCGGATCGCGGGGGCTCATGGCGGGCTACAACGTCGACCGCGAGTCGGGCGAGTTCGCGGTTCAGCACCTGAAACAGGCGATTCGTCTAATTGTGCAGAGTCCTGGTGTGGAACGTGTCCACCTGATAGCGCACAGCCGAGGAACGGACCTGCTCGCGACAGCATTGCGCGAGCTCAACATTGAGGGGTACGTCGACCGGACATACGGCTACTCAAAGGTGAAGAACGTCGTGCTTATAGCGCCCGACATCGACGCTGACATTGCTACGATGAAGATCTTCGGTGTCATGTCCGACCCCGACTTGCCCTACGGAGGCGCTCCGAATCCGCGCGGGGTCTTCCCGGAGCCGGACTTTCACATCACTTGCTACGTCTCGCCCACCGATAAGGCGCTCGCGCTCTCGCAGTTTCTCTTCGGTAGCCTGACGCGAGTCGGGCGGCTCGACGTGGCGATGCTCACGAAAGAGGGGGCCGAAAGGCTCTCCTGTACGGCGTACCTCGTCACATTCATCGAGGTGGAAAGAACTCCCGGCTTCATCGGGCACAGCTACTTCGTCTCCGATCCGGCTGTGAGCTCAGATCTGATTGCGCTGATCCGCTATGGCCTCAAGCCCGGCGAGCCGGGCCGGCCGCTCGAAGAGATTCGCCCTCCCTTCTGGCGCATCCCGGCCGGCTCGTAACGCATGCCGATCGAGGCTGGCCCCGGCGTGGCGGCGGGGTTCGGGGCGCGTGGCGCTCCGGCGGGGGGCGACCTCGGGCCGGGCTCATCGAGCTTGGCTCACGCGAAATCTCAGCTCAGCCCATGCCGTAGATACGGCAACCGGCGCGGACCGCCTAGGACGGGCGTCTGGGAGAGATCCTGGACGCCCGTTTTCCTCCTCGGCGCTCAACATCGTTGCGCAAGTGCGCGGTCACGCTTGAGCAACGCAGCGCAGGCCGACGTCACGAAGGCGCTGGAAAAGTTCCGCGCAGCGGTCGGGCGCGTCCAGATCCGGCGCTACGCTTTTGAAGGACTCTGTTGCGAACGCTGGGGAAGCGCGAACCGACGTGGGGGGCGGGAAGATCGAGCCGCCGCGGTTGTTCGTGTGGTTGGGCGGCAGGGCCGCAATCTTCCCACCTCTCACACGCCGGAGCGTACAGTATATCCCACGGATTGCCGAGTGCGTGGGGTCTTTCCGGGCGGTGCCGCTCGCAGCCCGAGGCGTTTTGTCCCACGCACTACCGTTGCCACAGCGGAATCGCCCTCCGCAGCGCCGCCATGCAGGCGCAGATCGAGAAACAGCGACAGGAGAGCGAAACATGAGAGACGAGGAGAAACAAGCACGACGGGAGATCGAGCGGTCGACCATTTTCGGCGAGGTTCTCGAGCAGCTCGACCGCGATGCGTCGGGGGGCGAGCTTTACGATGCGCTCGTGGCGCGCGGTTACTGGAACGAGGAAGAGCGAGAGGCGCTCATTCAGAGGGAGTGCGCGCGGGAAGTCCGGGAGCTTCTAAACGAGATTGCTCGAGAGCGTGAGCATGAAGTCTAAGCCCAAGGGTGCGAAGTACCGCGACGCCGGCAAGTCGGAGGGCACGGCGTGAGTGTGAACCTCGATGACTTCGTGCGCGAGACCTTGCTCGCGATCATCCGCGGCGTTCGCCAAGCGCAGGAGAAGGCGCCCGAGCACGGCGCGACAATTAACCCGGTTCCGCACCGTGGAGCAGTGCATTCAGCCATAGCGGGAGGCACCGAAATGCAGTCGGTAGAGTTCGATGTTGCGGTGTCCGCATCTGAGGGAACGCAGACGGAAGGGGGCATCGCCGTCGCCGCGGCCATATTGGCTGTCGGATCCATGGGACTGTCGAAGCATGAAAGCGGTTCTTTGTCGCGAGTAAGATTCACTGTCCCCATCGGGCTGCCGCAGGAGCCGAGGCGGGAATGGAATAGATGAAGCCCAAGCCCCGAGGCACGCGGCGCAAGCCGAGCCCGCACCGCCGATCGCGAGGCCGGACACTTGGTCGCGGCGATGTTCTCCAATAAGTCTCCAGCGGTGCGCCAAGCGTCCATCATTGCCCGATCCAGCGTAGAGTCCGTGAGCTTGGCTAGCGTAAGTGCGCGTTGCCAACGTTACGGAGCTCGATCGCCCATGAGCCGTGATGCGGAAACCGATGCCGTCGAAGCCGTGAAGCAGCTCAGTTTGCTGGAGTCGACGCTGCTGAGGCATCGCACACTGACGATCGTGGGAACGGGCTGGGTAGGAAGCGCCGCAACCCACATCTATCTCGCAGCGGAGCGTGAACATCGCTACGCGCTACCGAACACGCGCTTCTTGATTCACCAACCCGCGGGTGGGTT
>DAIOWK010000429.1:0-2738 GCA_036758525.1 Myxococcota bacterium | reverse complement strand
TCGAGAAAGCGTCCCGACTCTAAGCCTGGTGGGTGGGCGTTCGAGTACGAAAACGTCTACTACCCCGACGTCGACGATACGGTGGCGATCGCCACCACCCTGGACCGGCTCACACTCACCGACGAAGTGCGCAAGGACAAGGCGGTGCAGCGTGGAATGCGCTTCGCCCTGAACATGCAGAGCGCGAACGGGGGCTGGGGGGCTTTCGACGTCGACAACGTGAGAGGCGTCTGGAACGAGATTCCCTTCGCCGACATGAAGGCGATGCTCGACGCGCCGACCGCCGATCTCACAGGCCGTGGCCTCGAGCTCTTGGGGCACTTCGGCTACTCGCTGAGCTCGCGCCAAGCGGAGCGCGCGCTCGCCTTCGTGACGGCGCGTCAGGAGGCCGATGGCTCCTTCTGGGGGCGTTGGGGTGTGAACTACCTCTACGGGACCTGGAGTGTGCTCACGGGTCTCGCGCGGCTTGGCTTCGGGCCCGACGACTCGCGCGTCAAGCGGGCAGCCGACTGGCTAGAGACGCGCCAAAACAAGGATGGCGGATTCGGTGAATCGCCTGCGAGCTACGACGACCCCTCCGCGCGGGGGCGTGGACCTTCCACACCCTCCCAGACTGCGTGGGCGGTGATGGGGCTCCTTGCCGCGGGCCGCGGCGGGAGCGAGCCCGTTCGGCGCGCAATTGAGTACCTGCTTGCGCGCCAGGGCCAGGACGGCGGGTGGACGGAGAAAGAGTGGACGGGAACGGGCTTCCCCGGCCACTTCTATCTGCGCTATCACGGCTATCCCCGCTACTTCACGCTTTCCGCGCTCGGCCTCTATCTGCGTGATCGCGCGCGCAATTCCTCTCGCCCCGACTCGCCGGCTCTGGAGCTGCGTTGAGCACGGCATTGGAGCAGGACCTGCGCGCGTGCGCCCGGCTGGCGCGCACCCATTACGAGAACTTCGCAGTGGGGTCACTCCTCATGCCGCGGAAGCTGCGGCTTTCGCTCGCGGCGATCTACGCGACGGTGCGCATCGCAGATGACCTTGCCGACGAGCCCGTGTCGGGTGTCGAGCCACGGCTTGCCCTCGCGGAGTGGCAGCGCGGCCTCGAGGCCGCCGCCGCGGGCCGGCCGGCGCCGCATTTCGCACAACGTGCGTGCGGCGCTGTGATCCGTGAGCTCGGGCTGCCCCTCGATCCGTTCCGTGCGCTCTTCCGCGCGTTCCGCCGCGACACCGTGCAGCAACGCTATGAGACCTGGGACGAACTGCTCGGGTATTGCCGCGACTCCGCAAACCCGGTGGGTCGTCTTGTCCTGTTGCTCTTTGGGGTGAACGATCCGCAGCTGTTCCAAGCCTCCGATCAGATCTGTACGGGCCTTCAGCTTGTAAACCACTGGCAGGATGTCGCCGACGACGCACGCCGAGGTCGGATCTATCTCCCGGCCGAGGATCTGGCACGCTTCGCCGTGGATCCTGAGGGGCTGCTGCGCGGCGAAGACAGCCCGGCGCTGCGCGCCCTGCTCGCCTTCGAGACGGCACGCGCCCGGGCGCTACTCGAGCAGGGCGGTGGGCTCATCACCGCGACGCATGGACGGCTGCGCCTTCAGGTGGCGTTGTTCCGGCGAGCAGGTCTCGTGGCGTGCGACGCGCTGGCAAGCGCCAAGTACGCGGTGCAAGCGGGCGCGCCGCGCCTTGGCGCGCGTCAACGCTTGCGGATCGTGTTTGCCGGCGTGCACGACGTCGTGCGGGCGCACCGTGTACGAGCCGAGGTTCCCGCCGCCCCGAGAGAGCTCGCTCGACCCGAGGCCCCGCATGGAGCCTGAGCTCCAGCGAGCCTACGAGCATTGCCGGCGCATTACGCGCAAGAGTGGCTCCAGCTTCGCTTCCGCATTTTGGATGCTGCCGGCGACGCGGCGGCGCGCGCTTCACGCGATCTATGCCTTTTGCCGCCTGGCCGACGACATGGCGGACGATCCCGACGTAGGTGGTGACCGCCTTCTCCTGATCCGGCGCTGGCGATGCGAGCTCGAAGCTGCGTACCTCGGGAAATCGAAGCATCCGGTCGGGATCGCGCTCGCCGATGCCGTGCAGCGGTTTCGGCTGCCGCAAGAGGTGTTTCTCGACCTGCTGCGCGGCGTCGAGTCAGATCTGATGGGCGCACCGATTGACACTTTTCAGGACCTCGAGCGCTACTGCTACCGCGTCGCGTCCACTGTCGGTTTGCTCGTGGTCGAGCTGCTCGGATATCACAATCCCCGGGCCCGGGAGTACGCACGCGTCCAAGGCATCGCTGTGCAGCTCGTAAACGTGCTGCGAGATGTGGGCCACGACGCCGAGGCGGGTCGTATCTACTTGCCGCGCGAGGAGTTGGAGCGCTTCGGTGTGTCAGCTGAGGCGGTGCGGCGGCGTGAAGTCAGTGAGTCGATGCGGCTCTTGCTCGCCTGCCACGGTGAGCGAGCGCGGGTCTACTTCGAGCGTGCCGAGACCCTGCTCCCTCCTGAAGACCGCCACCGCCTGAGGCCTGCGCAGGCAATGGGCCGCATCTATCGCTCGCTCCTGGGAGAGCTGCATCGTCGGGGGTACCCGTGTATGGGAGAGCCGCTTCGGCTTTCTAAGCGCCGACGCCTCGCCATTGCCGCGAGCGCTTGGCTCGATCTGCGCAGACACGCATGAGCGTCGTGGTGGTGGGCGGTGGAGTAGCGGGACTTGCGGCTGCCAGTGCGCTTGCGGAGCGAGGCTGCGGGGTGAGCATGCTC
>DAIOWK010000428.1:0-2747 GCA_036758525.1 Myxococcota bacterium | reverse complement strand
TCGCAAAATTCGTCTCCCGCCGCCAAGAAGAGCTCGTCCTCCAGATCCATCGCACGACTTTTGAAGATCGTCTAAACCGCGTGCAAACGAATCTCCACCTTTGTTTGTCGGACTTTCTCGCAATTGCGTCGATCTGCGATGGGAGTTCGACCCCCTCCGAGCGGATTGCGGCTCGGCTCGACAGCGCCACCCTCGTGTTCGTGGGGGAGCTGAGCACCATTCACGATCTGCTCTACGAACCTCAACGTATGCCCGACGATCGGGTGCTGGCCGCGATCCTGGCAAACCTTGCGTCCTCGCTGCGCACGCTTCGCGACCTCCTCGGCTGCCTGCCGCCGGGCTTCTCTTACTCTCCCGTGCTCGGCGACACGCTGAAGAGGGTCTCGTTCCTATCGGAGGAAATCTGCTCTGACTGTGTTCCCCGCGCGTATGCGCCGGCCCTTGCGGACTGGATGGACCGCATCCGGGAAGCCGCCCGCCTGATCGGGTGATCTGAAGACGTTCCGCTGTGCGCCGGCGCGGCACCCCCCTGATTCGCCGCCTGGGCGATTGGGCTGTGGGGGAGCGGCAAGATCGCGGATTGAAGGGTGCTGCATCCCGCCAGCACGCAGCTGGCGTCATGTTCGCATGCCCGTCAGGTCGGTCTCTCGCAATGCTTCATGCGGCACGCCGCTCCGGGGTAAATCGGACGAGCAACCTGACGCAGGAGCGCACGAGGGCAGAGGGCCGGAATTCGGGCCCGCCGCTGGCATACTCCATATCGGGAAGCCGCCGCAGGATCTCCCGGAATGCAACCCGCATCTCCATGCGTGCGAGATTCGCTCCGAGACAAAAGTGGCTCCCGATTCCGAACGCTACGTGGTGAGGCTCCCGTTCGATGTCGAAACGGTCGGGCTCGGGAAAAACCTCGTCGTCGCGGTTCGCAGACGGATAGACAAGCAGCACCTTCTGACCCTCCCGGAGCGCCTTCCCGCGGAGCGTCGTGTCTCGCGTCACCGTCCGTGAGAAGGTGTGAACCGGAGAGACGAGGCGCAACATCTCTTCCACCGCGAGCGGGATTTTTTCGGGATGAGCGGTGAGGTCGCGCCGCACGTGGGGGTGCTCGATCAAAAGCTGCATTCCACCGGAGATGGCGTTTCGCGTGGTCTCGTTCCCCGCAACGAGCAGGATCACGAGGAGCTTGATCAACTCGTCGTTGGCGAGCTCGATTTCCTCGTCGGCGAAGAGGGCGGGATCCTCATCGAATTTCTTGAGGAGGCCGGCGTCCTTTGCACCCACGAGAATGCTCACCAGATCCTCCCGCGGCTCGCGTCGACGTTCCTCGATGATCCCGGTGAGGTACCGTGAGTACGCCATGTAAGCCTGGGCAGCCTTCATTATGATTTCTGGCCGGTGGAAGTTACCGTCCCCCGCGATCATCGCGTCGGACCAGTGATGGAACCGCTCGCGATCCTCACGATGGATCCCCATCATTTCCGCGATTAGCTGGAGCGGCAGCGGCACCGCGACGTCGGTGACGAAGTCGCATTCGCCGTGCGGGCCGATCGCGCTTAGGACCTCGTCGCACAGCACCTCGAATTTCTCCTCCCACAGTCGCACCATGCGCGGAGTAAAGCCCTTATTGATGAGCCTGCGAAGGTCGGTGTGGCGCGGCTCGGCTTCGTCAATCAGGCCGAGCTTCACGGGATTGTTGGCGCGTACGCCCAGAGCCGAAGTGAAGCGGTCCTGATCCTTGGAGACTTCGCTGACGTCGTGGTACTTCGCCAGGACCCAGCAGCGGCTGGCCTCGGACCAGTACACGGGGTCGCGCTCGCGCAGCCAGCGAAGCCGTTCGGGCATTGATCCATCCCAGTTCGCAGAATCGAGGAAGTCGACGTCCAGCATCAGAAGCTCCTTATGCGTCGGGCAGCAGTGCCGCGACAAGCTCGTTCAAGAATCGGATCTGTCGACGCACGGCAACGTCCGCGAGAAGATCGGTGCCGATCACCGCCCGGTAGAAGGGCGCGAGTGTGAAGTAGCCGATGACGACGTGATAGAGAGCGATCACGAGGAGGGGGATCTGCTCTTTGCTCCAACGCCGAGCACCGGGGAGCGCACGGATCGTGGTTTCGGCCTCGTGGAAGGCGAGCCGGAACCAGCGGTCCAGCATCGGCGCGAGGTGTGGGCCTCCAGCGAGCACCTCATGCTGCACGAGCCGCGGGACGCTCGGGTGCTGCGCCAGGAACTCCACCACCCGTTCGACCAAGCGTTCGCGCTCCGAGTTCCGGCGAGCGCTCTCAGCGGTGAGCATGTCGAGAATCGGACGAATGCCGCGCTCTAGCACGGCAGTGTAGAGCGCCTCCTTTGAAGCGAAGTGGTTGTAGAGGCTCGGGATGCGCAGTCCCGCCGCGTTCGCGACGTCCCGCAAACTGGTCCCCGCATAGCCCTTCTCGGCGAATACGAGTTCGGCGGTGTCGAGGATGCGTCCCGCAGTGCGCTCTCCCTTGCGGAGAGAGCGGGCGGGAAGATGGACTTGGGATGCGCTCAGGCCTGCTCCAGAAAAATGAACGAGCGCTAGTTTCCTTTTCTTTAGGAGACGCGTCAAGAGAAGCTGCGCTTAAGGGTTCCGAGCCAGAAAGCAGGCGGCCCGCGGGTTCGAGACGCGCAGATTTCGCCGTAACCTTTTGAGATTGCGAAGGTTAAGGGGATACCCCTGGGCGTCTCGAGTTCGTACAGGGAGTGCCGGTCGAAAGTTTGCGACCCGATCG
>DAIOWK010000427.1:0-2814 GCA_036758525.1 Myxococcota bacterium | reverse complement strand
CCGACGCCGTGTTCGCCGAAGGGGAAATCCCCTCGGGTCTGTGGCAGACCGTCGGGCCTGCCCGGGCCCGCAGCCGCGGGCTACCGGTCGAGGCGCTGCCCGACTTCTACCGCGACCGCAGCCTGCTCCGCACTCGCGTAAGCGCCCGACACGTCGGCAACGCGGTGGTGTTCTTCGCTAGCAACCAGACTCCCACCACGGGGGCGACGCTCCCCGTGGATGGCGGTATCGTCGAAGCGTTTCCGAGGTAGTTGATCCCGCGCAGCGCACGCGGGAGGAGTGCGCGTCAATGCGCCGGATCGAGCTCGAGCAATACATCGCGGCCCCGCCCTCGCGGGTTTGGCCCGTGCTCTCCGACCATGAGGCCATGCCGCGCTGGATGCCTGTGCGCGAGGTGGTTCGCCGCCGTTCCGGATTCCCGGAGCCAAACGGCGTGGGCGCGATTCGCACGATCCGCGGGATGGGCCTCGTGATCGAGGAGCAGGTCACCGGCTGGAAGTCGGGCGAGCGCTTCGAGTACGTCCTCACGGAAGGCGCGCCGCTGAGCGATCACGTCGGAGAGATGGTCCTCGAGCCGGCAGAAGGTGGCACCCTCGTGCGTTGGTGCGTGCAGTTCCGACCGCTCATCCCCGGCACGGGGGCTTTCATCGAGCGCCTTGTGCGGGCCGGTCTCGCCCGGGGGCTCGCGCGCCTCAAGCGGCTGATCGAGGTGAGCGAGAGCACGGATTAGAAGCTGGCGATTCTCGAGACAAGGAGCCCCCATGTCCTCCCCCACAGTCATTCCCGGAGTGCGCGCGCTCAAGCAATTTGTGGGAAAGCCCCTCGGCGCCTCGAGTTGGGTCACGGTGAGTCAGGAACAGATCAACGCCTTCGCGGACGCGACAGGGGATCACCAGTGGATCCACGTCGACGTCGAGCGCGCGCGGCGCGAATCCCCTTTCAAGGGCACGATCGCCCACGGTTACCTCACGATCTCGCTTGCACCGAGCCTCTTGCCTGAGATTTTCCGGGTCGAGGGCGCTCGCCTAGGGGTCAACTACGGCATCGAGAAAATGCGTCTGCCGGCACCCGTTCCCGCCGGCGCGCGCGTGAGAGTCTTGGCCGAGCTGAAGGACGTGCGCGACATGCCCGGCGGTGGCGCTCGCGCAACCTTGGGGCTCGTCTTTGAGATCGAGGGCGGAGGCAAGCCTGCGTGCGTCGCCGACGCCATCTATGTCTACTACCCGTAGGAACAACGAAGTCGGTGTAGACCGCAGGGAACCGTCCGAGGCTCGGGCACCCGGCCGTGCGGCCCGAGCGCCCAACTCTGGTGGCTCTTAAGCGACGAGGAACTCGCGCACGACGCGCAGGAACTCCGGAAGTCGGTCGTGGTGTACCCAGTGGCCCGCGCCCTCGACGTTCACCACACGCGCGTTCTGAAACGCTGGGAGGCGCCCGTCCTTGCTCGGATCACTCGCCCAGCTCTCCGTACCGCGAATCAGCAGGGTCGGGCAGGTGATCCGGCCCCACAACGTCCGCATTTCCTCGACGTCGAAACGGTAGGGCGAGAGGGCGCGAACGTAATTATCGAACTTCCAGCTGTAGGTGCCGTCCTCATTGCGCGCCACGCCGTGGATCGTGAGGTGTCGCGCCTGCGCCTCCGACAAAAACGCGTTCTCTTCCCGCATGCGTCCCGCTGCCGCATCGATCGACGGATAGCGGCGCGGCTGACGTGATGCGAGCTTGCGCATCTCGTCGATCCAGGTCTGCATGCGCTGCCAGGGGTTCACGTGGCGCATTCGTTCGATCATCGCGGGTGGTGGGCCCAGGCCTTCAATCGCTACCACCTTGTGCGCGCGCTCCGGATACACCGACGTGTACTGCAGCGCAATCGCTCCTCCCAGGGAGTGACCCACGATCGTCATGGGAAAAAGTTGGAGACCCTCGAGCAGCTGCGCGATGTCGAGCACAAAGTCGACCATCGCGTACATTCCACCAAACGCCCAGGCACTGTCCCCGTGACCTCGCAGATCAGGTGCGATCACGTGATAGTCGCGCCGCAGGTCCCGTGCGACCCAATCCCAACTTCGCGCATGGTCGCGCCCACCATGGATCAAGAGCAAGGGCGGGGCGCTCTCGTTGCCCCAGTCGACCCAATGGAGTCGCAGGCGCTGGGAAACATAGAAACTCGAGGTGGGGCCGATCAGCTCGACGTCGCTGCGCAGGGACACGGACTAGGGGGTGGCGCCGGCGGCCTTTTCAGGGATGGCCTTCACATTTTCCGCACGCGGCCCGCGGGGTCCCTCCTGGACCACGTACTCGACGGCGTCGCCTTCGGAAAGGACGTCGTACTCCCCGCCTCCGAGACCGGAGCGATGAAAAAAGACCTCCTTGCCGTCCTCGCCGCGAATGAACCCGAAGCCGCGCTCGCGCACCATCTTCTTGATCCGACCCTTGCACTTCGGGCCGGCCGGCGCGCGTGTGGGTCCTCCGCCCGCAGCGGGAGCGGCACCGGGAGGGCGGCGGCCGCGGCCGCGCGGTGCGCTATAGCGCTCGCTCGTCACAAATTCGGCGCGAAAGAGCTCGACGGGAACCACGAGGTCCTGAAGATCAGCGCTCTCCGGCGAGAGCAGAACTTCCTCGTCACCGAGGTCCACGACGGAATAGCGAAGGCCCGTGTTCTTGTGGGTAACCCGGGTGCCAGCGGCAATTTCATCGACAGACAACATGCGGTCGACCTCGAGCGATCGATGGGGGGCCATCTCTGGCAGGTGCCGTGAGATCCGGGGAGCCCCCAAGGTAGGGAATTGCCCGGATCCGGTCAAACCAAGGCGG
>DAIOWK010000426.1:0-2818 GCA_036758525.1 Myxococcota bacterium | reverse complement strand
CAATCTGCGGTTTTACCTCCGAATGCTCGAAGAGGTGCGCGCCGCGATCCACGGCCGTAGCTTTGCCGCCCTCCGCGCAGGTTTCGTGGACTCCCTGGGCGGTGCTCCGTAGGGCGCCTGGGGCGGAATGCCACCCCTACCCTGCCGCTCAAGCGCACCCTCCGCCTCGCCGATTTCGACTCTGCCAATAGTGGGTTCTCGATGCGGCAGGGGGATCGCGTTTGGACAGGTCGCAGAAGGGCGCGCTTTTGTTAAGCGCACAGCGGCGCGCCGCGCTCCTCATGGCGTGTGCGCTGGTGCTGGTGGCCGCGCTCGTCAGTGGGGTGCTGGCCATTCGCGCCGCACGGGACGCGCGAGAGGCGAGCCGGGAATGGGTGCGTGCTGCCGCTGCGCAGCTCGCGCAGCTCGCCGCGCAACCCATGGCCTCTCCCGGGGCGACCGCAGCCCTGGTACCCATCCTCACCGCGGCAAAGGCCCTTCCCGGCGTAACCGATGCAGCCCTCGTCGACCCTTCGGGTCGCACGGTGATCTCGACCCGCCCGAGCGAGGTCGGTCTTGCGGCACCTGCGACTTGGCGCGCACGGGGGGAGGCCGCAGTCATCCCCCTTGGCGCCGATGAGCTCAGCGGCTCTACGGCGCTCGCGGTTGCGCCGCTTCGCTCTGGCACGGCCACGATCGGAAGCCTCGCCCTGCGGATCCGCGAACCCAGCCTGGTAACCATGGCGGGTCCGGCTCTCACGGTGGGTGCGGCCGCCGCGGGGGCCGCGATCGCCGCCCTGCTCGCGATCCTGTGGCACCTCTTTGGGGCACTTCTCTCACCCGTCGCCGAGAGCGAGCGCGTACTCACCGCCCTCGCTTCCGGTGACGTCAGCGCGCGGCTCGATGCGCGAAAACTCGGCTCCTTCGAGGGCCTGGGCCGCGGACTCAACACCCTGGCCGAGGCGCTGGCCGGTGTCCTCTCGCGAGTCCAGCACCTCACGCAACGCATGCTGAGCGCGCCGGAGCGCGTAGCGCAGGCCATGGACGAGATCGCGACGGGGGTGGAGGCGCAGACGGAAGCTGTCGAAGAAACGGCATCGCTGCTCGCGAACATCAATACCTCGATCAAGGGCATCAATGCCGAGGTCGACAGCCTCTCTCGATCGGCTGAGGAGGCCTCGTCGTCGGTCCTCCAGATGGGAAGTGCGATTGACGAGGTCGCCCGCAGCGCTGCCTCACTCCATGATTCGGTAGACTCTTCGACCTCGTCGATCCATGAGATGGGCGCCAGCATTCGACAGGTCGCTGACAGCGCCGACGCAGTCCAACGGATGGCCGAGGAAACCGCTTCCTCAATGACCCAGATGGACCGCACGATTCAGGAAGTGGGCGAACACGTCCGAGAGGCCTCCGTCCTGACGCAGCAAGTGAGCGAAGGCGCAGAGGCCGGATCAAGCGCTGTGTCAGACACAATCGAAGGCATCGAGGAGATCCGGAACCTCACCCGGGGTGCGAAGGATGTGCTCGAGCGCCTTGCGGCGCGCATCAATGAGATTGGCGAAATCGTGAACGTCATCGGCAGCATCAACGATGAGACCAATCTCCTCTCGCTCAACGCCGCGATCATCGCCGCCCAGGCGGGGGAACAGGGCAAGGCTTTCGCCGTGGTGGCAAACCATGTGAAGACACTGGCCCAGCGCACCGCGGGAAGCACCCAGGAAATTGAGCGCCTGATTCGAGCGGTGCAGGCCGAATCGGAAAACGCGATGCGCGCGATGGGTGCAGGGATCGATTCCGTGGAGGCTGGCGTGGCGCGGTCGTCGCGGGCTGGAGAGGCACTCCAGGCCATTCGCACGTCCGCTCGAGAGGCAAGCGCCCGCGTCGCCGAAATCGCGCGCGCGGCGCATGAGCAAGCGCAGAGCTCACGCCATGTCGCGGAAGCCGCGCAGCGCACGTCCCAGATGGTCCAGCAAATCTCCGGTGCCATCGGGGAGCAGTCGCGCGCGAGCGAGGCGATGCTGAAGAACTCCGAAGGCGCACTCGAAGTCTGCCGACAGGTCCACCGGTCGACCTCTGAGCAACGGGAGACCGCAAAGTTCATCACCGGGAGCATCGCAGCGGTCGCCGAGATGATCCGATCGATTCAAGAGAACACCGCGTCGCATGCGCGCGCGAGCGAGTCTGTCGGGAGCGCGGTGAGCCGTATCCTCGAAACCGCTCGCAAGAGCAGCGAACGGATCCCCGAGGTGCTCTCCACGGTGGAGGATCTGCGCAGCGATGCAGATGCGCTTGGCCAAGAGGTCGGACGGTTCCGCTCCTAACGCCCTCCCCTACTGCTTCCTTCGATCCCTGCCAGCGCAGCGCATAGCCCCGCGTAGTAGGGCAGACGCTCCCCGAGGGCGGCGGGCACAATCCGGACCCGCTCGGCGAGCCCTGCCCACAAGTGTTCGCGCACGTTGCGTCGAATCGGTTCGAAGCAAAGCTGCTCCCCTGCGGCCGTCGGGATGGTACCGAGTACGATGACCTCCGGGGCCACGGTGCAGATGATCTGAACCAGGGCCCGAGCCAGATAGCTGTTAAATCGATCGAGCTCAGCAAGCGCAAAAGCATCGCCCTCGCGGGCCGCAGCCACGAGGTGTTCGGGTTGGATGCGTTCCTTGCCGCCGGCGAGTAGCGCCACGCGACCTTCCGCAGACGCCGTCGCCCGCAGGTGCTCCCTCCACGCCCGGCCGCCCACATAGGCCTCGAGGCAACCCCGGAGTCCGCAGGCGCACGGCAGGCCGTTCCACTCTACGGGGGCATGCCCCACCTCTCCCGCACACCACCCCACACCACGATG
>DAIOWK010000425.1:0-2822 GCA_036758525.1 Myxococcota bacterium | reverse complement strand
GCGAACATGATCCTCGACGAGGAGCAGCTCCCGCTCAAGCTTGCGGGTCTTTCGCACTGCTTCCGGACCGAGGCGGGAGCGCACGGGCGCGAGAGCAAAGGCCTGTACCGGGTCCACCAGTTCTCGAAGGTGGAGATGTTCGCCTTCACGCGGCCTGAGGACTCCGAGGACATGCACGAGCACCTGGTCGCGCTCGAGGAAAAGATCCACCAGCAGCTCGAGATCCCCTACCGCGTGGTTGACATCGCGACGCGCGACCTTGGCGCTCCGGCCTACCGCAAGTTCGACCTTGAGGCCTGGATGCCCGGACGGGGTGAAGGGGGCGCTTACGGCGAGGTGACGAGCGCTTCGAACTGCACGGACTATCAGGCGCGGCGTCTTGGGATCCGCTTTCGGCGCAAGGGCACGAAGAAAAATGAGCTCGTCCACACCCTAAACGGAACCGCAGTCGCGCTGTCGCGCGCGCCCATCGCGATCCTCGAAAACCACCAGCAGGCAGACGGAAGCATCCTTCTCCCGAAGGCGCTTCAGCGTTTCATGGGCCGCGACAAGATTGAGCCTCGATAACGCCACCCCGGCGCCTTCCGCTGCGCGTCTCATCGTCGGTACCGCAGGCCACATCGATCATGGAAAGACAGCGCTCGTCCGTGCGCTGACGGGCGTCGATTGCGATCGCCTTCCCGAAGAGAAAGAGCGAGGCATCACGATCGCCCTCGGATTCGCGCCACTCGAGCTTGCGGCGGACCTCCACATGTCCGTCGTCGATGTGCCGGGCCACGAGAGTCTCGTGCGCACGATGGTGTCCGGCGCTACGGGGATCGACCTTGTCCTGCTGGTCGTTGCGGCGGATGAGGGGGTGATGCCGCAGACCCGCGAGCATGTGGCGATCTGCGATCTCCTGGGGCTCGGCCGCTGCGTCGTTGCGCTCAGCAAGATTGATACGGTTTCGAAGGACGTGGCGCGTCTCGCCGAGGACGAAGTGCTCGAGCTGCTTGCCGACACCGCGCTCCGCGACGCGCCGATTGTCCCCGTTTGCGCCCTGAGCGGAGCTGGAATTGCCGAGCTTCGCGCGGCTCTCGTCGAGGTGGCGAAGCGCGCCGACCCTCGGACACCACGCTCAGGGCCCAGTCGCCTCGGCGTGGATCGCGTGTTTGCCATGAAGGGCTTCGGCACAGTGGTCACCGGAACCCTGATCGGCGGCGCGCTCGAGGTCGGCCAGGCGGTCGAGATCCTGCCGGCAAGACGACGGGCTCGGATCCGCGGTCTCCAGAACCATGGCGCTCCCGCCGAGCGCATCGAGCCAGGGAGCCGCTGCGCTGTGAACCTCCAAGGCATTGAACTCGCCGACGTCCGGCGCGGCGATCTTCTGGCGTGGCCCGACGCGATCGAGCCTACACACACGCTCGATGCGCAGGTGCGTTGGCTCCCTGGAGCGCCGGCGCTCGGGGACGAGGCGTCGGTCGAATTCTTGTCCGGTACGCTCGCCCGGCGCGCGCGGATCTCGCCCCTTGGACCAGACGCTCTCCCGCCCGGCGGGGTCGGATTTGCGCGGCTGTGGCTCGAAGGCACCCCCGCGCCGCTCCTTCCCGGGGACCGCTTCGTCCTGCGCGGCTTCACCCGCCTTGCCCACGGCGGTCAGACGCTCGGCGGGGGCGTTGCACTCGACGTCGCTCCGCCCCGGCGGCGCCGCGCAGACCGAGATCTTCTCGAAGGCCTCTTGCTGCTTGCCAAGCGCGACGTGGCCTGTGACTTGCGCATTCGCATCGGGCGCAGCGGCCTCTCCGGGATGGCAAGTGACCGCTTGCGGCGCGAGCTCGGGCTCACACCCGAGGCTCTCGACTCCGCCCTTGCGCTCCTCGTCGCAAAGCAGGAGGCGGTCGTGACCGCGAGCGGCGTCTGGCTCGCCGCCCAGGGAATGGCGGATCTCAAGACGCGCATTGGGGCTGCGCTCTCTCTATTGCATGCCGCCGAGCCTCTTCGACCCGGGGCATCCCGGGGGGCCCTGCGCGGCCGGCTGCCAGAGAATCTCGGAGAGGGCGCGCTCGACGCGGCTCTCGCCGAGCTCGGCGCCGCCGGGCTGGTCAGCGTGGAGGGCGATCTCGTGCGGCTCACCAACCACCGCCCGACGCTTCGCAGTAGCGACGAGATGCTCGTGGCGCGGATTTCTGCCGAAGCCGCGGCGGCCGGCCTCGAGCCGCCATCGCTCAAGGAATGGGCGTCGCGTCTCGGGGTCAGCCTCGAGCGCGTGCGCGAACTCACCGCGCACCTCGCGCGCGAAGGCCGGATCGTACGCGCGCCCGGGGATCTCTTCTTCGACCGCGCGGCCATCGACGCCTTGCGCGAACGAGTCGTCGCCTACCTGCAGCAGCACGGCGTCATTGACACCGCCGCATACAAGTCGCTGATCGGCACTTCGCGCCGCACCGCAGTCCCGCTGATGGAGTTTTTTGATGAGGAGCGGCTCACGCTGCGAAGGGGCGAGGAGCGTGCGTTGCGCCGCGGCGCGTAGCTCTCGGGAGAGGGCGGTCGCTCTGCAAGCAGGCCCATCGGCGCAGACTTCTAGATCCGGGGAAAAGCGCTTCTGGGAAACCGGAACGGGCGGGTGCTAAAACAACATCGCGACGGACGTGCGCGCCCAGTCGAAAACCCGGATCGCCGACAACTCGGGAGAATTCGGAAGGATGCCGAGAAACAGGATGGCGACGGCGCAGGCGGCCAGCACCACGAGCTCTCCCAAGGAAGTGTCCGCACGCGGTGCCTCTGCGCCCGCGTCGCGCATGTACATCACCACCGGAAGCCGCAGGTAGTAGTACACGGAGACG
>DAIOWK010000424.1:0-2825 GCA_036758525.1 Myxococcota bacterium | reverse complement strand
GGAAGAGGGTGCGAGTCGCCCACGCAATGAGGCCCCACCGCACGCCGAGGATCTCGCCCATACGAAGGCCGGCACAGGACATCACGCCGACGTGCAGCGCGATCGACGCGTGAGCACCGATCTTCGGTTGCCGCCGCGACGACCACTGGAAGCGAAGCCTTAATGGATCGGACCTGGAGGCCAAAGAGGGGAGGGCAAGCACGGAGAAACGCGGGCGGGTTGCCCCCGCCACTCTTGTTCGTCGCCCCGCGGCGGTAGCCGATCAGGATCCAATCATCCGCTCGTTGAACTCGAACGGCTCGGGATCACCGATCCCAAGCCGGCCGAAGAGCGGATGACGCGGGTTCACCAGGAAGTTGTGCTCTCCGGGCACGACCGCGGAGGGCACTTGGAGCACGACTGTTTCGCCGGACTCCGCCCAACGCGTGCCAATGTCGCGCAGCTCCGGCGGCCCCGGCTGGCGGCGCCACTCGGCCGGTAGGTTCTCGACTCTCACCGTGCGAGTTGCCACCCCATCGGGAATCGCCACCTCGAAACACACGAAGTGCGGCGGGAGCCAGTTGCGATGCAGGTGGACGAGCTGCTCGAGCGCCGCGAGCGCGCGGCTTTCCGAGCAGTAGACGACCGGGGTCCCGGCGTGGTGCCAGCGGCCGGGGTAGACCATCGCGCCTTCGCCCGTGAAGGCCGTTGCCGAGTGCTCGGCCTTGCAGATGCGCCAGACGCGCATTAGCCGACGATGCCGTGCTCGATCCTGCCGAGAACCTGGTCGACCTGCTGGACACCGATGTCCGTGTCGAGGAGCGTTAGCGGCTGCTGCTCACCCAGCGCCGTATTAGGCGTCTGGATCCATTCGGCCGACTCCTCCGGGTTCTCGAACACGCGGTTCGCGTGAGCGAGCACGCGGGCCAGCCGGTAGAGGCGATCGGACTCGTCCAGCGCAAGGCGCTTCTGTTCCTTCCGCCGCAGGAAGTTCCTGCTCGAAAGTTGGAGGATGTCGCACAGGACATCGCGGGAGATTTCGTACTCCTCCATCACAGCGGAGAGCGCGGCGAAGGGAAGCCCCTTCCGCACCCGATCGACCAGGCCCTCGGGCGAGCGCACATTGCGCCCCAGGACCTTGGCGCCTCCGAGGACGTCCACGACTCCTTCGACCTCTCGCATGTTCGAACTGGCCACCAGAGACCTCCGCCCGATGGCGTGATAATCGCGCCAAATGGCGGAATCGTCAACTCGTGCCCGCAACTTGACCCCTGCTGGAGGAACATCGGAGGAACACTCTCCGAGACGAATTAACCAATCATTTCAAAACGCTACGAAGGTTGGACGCGGGTTCGATGCTCGCGCCTCTTCGTTCGCACAAGCGCGGTTTGCGAGCTCGTGATCTGCTACGCCCACTATGGGTTGCCGGCACCGCGTTCCAGCGCGAATCGTTTCCCTCGTCGCTACGCCAAAAGAGGGTCGCGCGTTCGAATCGCGCCCGGTTGACGATTATTTCCCTCGGAGAATCGCTCGGTGGCGGGGTTGAGCCGGCCGCTCGCATCGCGGGCATTTTGAGTCGGGACTGCGTTAAGGAGTGCAAGTCTTGAGAGTGATGGCGCAGCTCCTTGCGGCTCTCTCCGGGGTGATTCTCGCCTCGGCGAGCTTCGCCACCGGGAGCATCTCTCCCGCTGACGCGATGAAGCACGTCGGCGAGCACGCCCGCGTCTGCGGTATGGTCGTGAGCAGAAGTACGCGCAGTCCTCTCGCCGCTCCCCGACATTCCTGAACCTTGATGACCCTATCCCAATCAGGTGTATTCACAGCGGTCATTTGGGGTGACGCGAGGCCCAAGTTCCAGAGTCCACCAGAGCTACTCAAGGGTCACGCCGTGTGTGTTAGCGTCACGATAACGCTCTACAAGGAGCGCGCGGAGATGGACGTGTCGGATCCTGCGCAACTTGAGGAGGTCCAAGCGACACCGAAATAGGGCGGCGCACGCGGGCCCGGAGGCGACCGAATCGCCCGGCTGAGTCGCAACAAAGCTCTCCAAGAGCGCTGCAAACGCAAGCTACCGCGATGCGCCTTCTTAGCCCGCTGGGGAGCGCCTCACTTTGCCGGGACCGGATCATGGCCTTCCAGGTACGTCGAACTTCGCGGTGAGGAACACTCGCCATTCGCGCTCCGCGGCTCCTTTGGCCAGCCGGCGGGCAGCTTGTGCCGAGGCACGCCGCAGCTCGGTCCGTTTGCTCGTTCTGCGCCGAGTGGCCGGAGGTCTCGGTTTCAAGGTCTACGCTCCTGGGCGCTGGGCCGTCGGCGGCCGCGATGCTCCGAGGCGAGGACCGGGGGACGCTGAGGCAGAGCAACCCACGCTCGGGGCCGACGAGAGCCCCAGTGGGAAAGGTGACACTTTCCCCTCGCCAGAAGTCGGACGCATTTCTCCGCCCTTCAGCGCTTCATGGCAACGCTGCTCCTTGGCTGCCGTGTCCGCAATCACGTTTCCCTTGAGTCTAGGTTGCCGAAGAAAATGCAGACCATCTCGCCATTCAGCCGGGGCAGGGACCACCCACCGTTGTTGCATAGACCCGGGCGCGGGGGGTTCGCTTCTAGGAGGTATCGCGTACCGATCGCACTAACTGATCATCTCGGGGGAACACCAAATGCGGCTGGGATTCGCACGTTTGTTGGGATCAACCGGCTTCTTCCACGCGTGGGCGGCGATGTTCCTTCTGTGGGCCGGACCGGCATCCTCTCTGCCGACCATCTATGAGGAAACCGGTGACCCATTTACGGTATTTTTGCCTCCCTACGATGGCACCATGCAGATCGAAAGCAGTGTCACGTTTGCG
>DAIOWK010000423.1:0-2831 GCA_036758525.1 Myxococcota bacterium | reverse complement strand
CGAAACTCCGCTCCATAGATCTCGTCGCGATCTCGAGCGGCGCTTTCGCGTCGAGAGCGAGTTCGGCCTGTCCATGGAGCTTCCACAAGCACGAATCGCCCGGGGGCAGGTGCTGCAGTCGCAGGGCCAGCGGCGGCTTAAGCGCCCCTGGATGTTCGATTTCCCGGAGCTCCAGGCAGAACGTCTCGTCCGTCAGCGATCCATCGAACGCTCGAGCGAGTACCTCAGGAATTTCACTACCGGCTCGAGTGATTGACTCGGGGTCGCCCCCGCCAACTCGCGCCGGGCGAATTCGATCTGGGCTCCTTCGTGTTCGACCAAGTAGAGGCAGATCGCCTCTTCGTCCGCTCTGCCGCGCGCTCGCGCCGCATCGGCGAAGCCCTGATAGAGCGGCACGTAATGGGCGGCGATGCCGTCGCGCAGGCCTTGGATCAGCTCCGACCACGAGAGGGGCTTGATTTGATCCGCCAGGGCGAGGCCTTTGTGGCGGTCCGCCATCTGCTCCTCGATGCTGACGCCACGGCTGACCATGGGCGCGCGCAGCCAGGCCTTGGTCTCCGTCTCCAGCTGAAGCAGCGTGCCCAGCTTGAGCCGCTCGTCCGCGTTCCGCGCGGACGGCAGCAGCGCGGAATAGAACGTCTCCCCCAGCACTTCGCCGCTATAGAACTCGCGCAACGCCTCTTCGAACGAACTCATTGACGCTTCTCCCATGATGCAGCACGCCATGATGCAACGGACGCTCCCCAGATGGGCTGGGATCGTCGCCACCGGAGGATAGATGCCACGAACGGATAACCGTTTTCAAGCGGGAATTTTATGTCCGCGTACGAGCCGTTCCGTCAACTTCCATGAGCAAGAAGCGGCTTCGCAAGGCTGAGAAAAAAGAGGACACGTCTCGGAAGGCCCGGGTGCGCGCGGCGGGAGGCAACTCCGCCCCGGCGGACGCACTGCGGCCGCTCCGCACGTTCGGCGATGCGCGTCTGCACAGCCGAGAGCATTCGCTACCGAGAGGCGCGCTCTCCGCGCCAGGCGCCTCGCGCACGGCGGCGTTGGACGGGCGAGGGTGGCTCACCCGCCGGACAAGCAAGAGAAGGCCACGCAGACCGTGCTGGAGCAGGCGGAGGTGCTGTCGCAGGAATGGGCGGCGGCGTGAGGGTCTTGGCAGGAGGGTCCCCCATCACGAGCAGACCCGTACCGGGCTCGGGGACGAAGGCTCGCGACACGAAAACGTCGATGCCGAAGATTTCGTACCCAAGAGGCAAACTGGAGCACCAATGGCACGGCGAGCGACACCCGAGCCGGTCGAGGCCGAGGTACTCATCCGATCTCGTCGCCGCTGCTGTCTCTGCTTCGGCTTGTTTAGTGACAGGTTGTTCAAGCGCGGGCAAATCGCTCATCTGGATCGGGATTCCTCGAACAACAGGCCTGAGAATCTGGCCTTCCTTTGCTTTGACCATCACGACGAACACGATTCGCGTCGTAGCCAAGGGAAGGGCTTCACCATCGATGAGGCCAAGCACTATCGGAGGGAGTTGTACGAGTTTATCGAGAAGAACTCCGTTTTCGTTCTGCAGCCGACGAAGCTCCGTCGTGCAGAGCGGACGGGGTTCCTGTTGAATCGCGATCAACAAGAGGCTCTCGAGTTCCATGTCGGAACTAAACGCTCCCGGTCTATCGTCCTACTCGTCGCAGAACACCCGCGTACGCTTGAAGAACTCAATGCGGAAATCCCGCCCCACGATCTCGATTGGACTCGTACGATTGCCCAAGACGTCGTCCGACGGGGCTGGGTCCATCGAGTAGAACAAGCAGGGGGCTACCACGAGATCACGGAGGCGGGCCGTCGGATGCTGCGCGCACTTGAAGAGATCCCCGAACGTGTCAAGGACCGCGCATGGCGTCGCGTGTGGCTTCCTCATAGCGAAGACGCTCCCAACACTAGGGAGACTCAGACCTAGGGAGCCTCGATGATACGACGGAGATCGCGAGTCAAAGCGCGCGCGCGACGCAAAACGATTAGAGGGACCGATCTCGGCGCGCGTCGGAGCATGATATCGACTTCGGCGAATAGAAGTCCTGCACCCGCTTGGCGTCCTCGGGCCGAATGTCGCGAAGGAGAAGCGGGACTACCCGACCGTGAGCTTCGGGTTCGCTCGCTGATATGGGTCAAGAATCGCGCAAATCGCACCGAGCTCGGCGAGCTTGGCCTGTGCCGTTGCGAGCGCCCGCTCGGCCTTCGCGAGCTCCTTCTTCCTCATTGCTTGCCAGCCTTCGCTGGAGGCTCGCCGCGCGAGTCCGCGAGCACTGCCGCGAGGCGGTCGAGGACTTCATCCCGCGTGAGCGGACGAGTGGATACCGTCGGCTCAAGGAGATGCTGAGCGACGGTGCGCAACCAGGAGAGTTCCTCGTCTGACGTGAGCAGGTCCTGCACCTGATCCGTGCTCATCGATTCGATGATCTTCCGCCACGCCTTCGCCGCCCGCGTAAGGCCGGCCGCGCGGTCGCTCACGCCGCCCCCTCTGGACCGCTGCGACCGCTGAGTTTCTCCCTCACCGCCGTCGTCAACGCCTTGGTCGAGCCCTCAAGAAGGTCTTTCACCTCGCGCTTGCTGAAGCCCAATTGCTCGAGGGTCTCCGAGAGTGAGGTCTCGATCGCCGCCACGATGAAGTCCTTCACCTCGCGTTCGCTCGGATTCTTACCGAGTTGGCGACGCACCCTGGCCCTCACGCGAGAGGTGCGCTTCGCGCCCTTGAGCTTTGACTTCATCGGCGCCTCCGCGCCTCCGAGTCACAACCAGGTCTCGGCAGGAGCAGACTTCGCGGCCGCCTCCT
>DAIOWK010000422.1:0-2860 GCA_036758525.1 Myxococcota bacterium | reverse complement strand
AAAGTGAAACGATTCTAGACCCGCCGTGGGCATTTACGCTGGCCTACTTCGCCAATGCCTACGCCCCGGGAACGCTGCTCCTCCCCATCCATCGTGTGATTCGCAGTGGACCCGTGCCCGATGCGGGTGCATGGCATAGTCGGCTTCCGGGATGGTACGAGGAGATCGTGGTGCTTGACGGGATCGCAAACCTGCCGGCGGTGCTGGCCGAACGCCTTGCGCCAAGGCGCGGTCTTCCCGCCTTCGCAGCGGACGATGGCTCGGGCACACTCCGGATTTTCTGGCGCCCCGCGCGCGATGGCGAAATCTCGATCCGTGTCATCCATGCCGAGGTGATAGGGGGCGTGTTCGGGCTCGACGAGGAAGCGGTTCGCCATGGGGCGATCGACTACCCGAAGGACGCGCAGCACGCGGCACGCGGTGTTCGGGCGGGCCAGGGTTCCGTCGCCCTGTATCTGAATGCGCTTTCCCCTGACGAGGTCTTCGCCGTAACCGCCGCAGGGGAAGTGCTACCCCAGAAGTCGACCTTCTTTCTTCCGAAGCTTCCGACAGGACTCCTCTTCCGTCTGATGGACAGCGGCCCCGAGGCGGCGCGATGAGAAAGCCCAGACGCACCCATCCCGTGCCCCTCGCGCGCATCGTGCCGAAAGTGCTGGGCGACCTCGGTTTCGACGAGACTGCGCTCATTCTCCGGATCGCAGGACGCTGGGAGGAGGTCGCGGGCGTCGAGGGCGCCCGTCACTCCCGCCCTCATCTCATTCGTGCGGGTGTTCTTGAGACGGTGGTCGACTCGAGTGTCTGGGCCCAGGAGCTCCAAGTCCAGCGTCTACAAATTTTGGGTGAGCTGAGGCGCATTTTCGGCGAGGAAGCTCCGAAGGAGCTCTGGCTTCGTTTGGGCTCGCCTGGGATAGACTCCGGGGCATGAGTGAGCGAGGGGAATCCAAGGACGAGGAGGGCCAAGCGCCGCGGCAGGGCCTTCGCTGCGACTTTTGCGGCCAGGAGACGACGACGGTGCGTCGGATTGCCCTCGATCGTGGCTACGACCGGCTCCGCACGCCCCACGTCGAGCGCTACGCCTGCCCCGAGTGCTCGGCCAAGAAGGAGCGTGAGCGGCGGGGTCTGGCGCCGGTCTAGCCTGGGTCGTCGTCCTGCATCCGGTTGACCCTCCCAGCAGGTTTCCCTAGATTTGGCCGCCGTTTTTCGGTGTGCGGCGCCACGTGCCCCTGCCCCGTTCACCCATCTCCGGGAAGGCCACTCCAAGGAGTAGACCTGCTCCGGATCGATCACTCGCGAGGGGACTGCTCGCCCGCGGCACGCAGGAGGATTCGTCGGTCATGGTGAAGATTCGACTACGGCGCGCTGGTGCCACCAAGCGCCCGTTCTATCGCATTGTCGCGGTGGATGAGCGACGCAAGCGTGACGGTCGCGCCCTCGAGTTCCTTGGCACCTATGACCCGAAGGGAACGCCGCCGGAAATCAAGCTTGCGACCGACCGTGTGGATGTCTTGGTCGCGAAAGGCGCCCAGCTCTCCGACACCGTGCGCTCTCTGGTGAAGCAGGCGAAGCAGCGCGCTGCTGCGCAGGGAGCCGCGTAGCATGGCGCAGGCTCGCACCGCGGCTGAACTCGTCGAGTTCATCGCTAAGAACATCGTGTCGGAACCCGGTGCGGTACGCGTACGCGAGCTCGAGGAAGGCCGTCGGCTCGAGCTTGAAACTGCACCCGATGACCGGGGGCGTGTGATCGGCCGGCAGGGTCGGGTCGCGAAGGCGATGCGCGCGGTGCTTGCCGCGTCGCGCGTGGGAGCGAACAGCCGTCTCGACATCGTCGACTGACGCGCAAGGCGAAGGAGGAGGTGGCGGCGGCCCGCTTATCGCGGGCCGCATTGTGCTCGGCCGGGTCGTGGGAGCCCACGGGATTCGCGGAGTGCTTCGGGTACAAGTGCTTGGCGACGGCCCGGAAAACCTGCTTCGCACGGGCCGGGTCTGGCTTGGGCGCGAGGCGGGCGACCCGGAGGCCCGAAACTTCGAGGTCGAGGATGCAGCCGTGGGTCGACCCGGAGAGGTGAGACTCAGCCTTGCGGGAATCGAACGGCGCGAGGACGCCGAGATGTTGCGGGGCGAGCTGGTTCTCATGGAAGCGGCATCGCTCGAGAAACTCCCGCCCGGCGAGTACTACTGGTTTCAGCTCGTGGGTTGTGGGGTCGAGCTCGCCGATGGCCGGTGCATTGGGACGGTGACGGAGCTCTGGGAGACTGGGGCGCACGACGTGCTGGTGGTCGCAGGGCAGGACGGTGAGCGCCGGCTCGTTCCAGCGGCACGCGAGTTTCTAAGGGAGGTGGACATCCGGGAGCGTCGCATCGTGATTGATCCCATCCCTGGCCTCCTCGATCCGGTGTAGGGCGACCTAACCTTGCGGGCCGCTGGGGGAGCGCAGGATGCTCCGGGTGGACGTCATCACGATCTTTCCGGGCCTCTTCGGACCCTTCCTCGAGGAGGCCTTCGTCGAGGTTGCGAGGCAGCGGGGAATGCTCGAGGTCGCCGTCCACAACCTGAGGGATTGGACGGTAGATCGACACCGGACGGTGGATGACGCTCCCTACGGCGGCGGCCCCGGGATGGTGCTCAAGCCCGAGCCGCTCGTAGCGGCGATTGAGGCTCTTGCGGGGCCGAAGGCAGAGGGGCGGCGGGCACGGGTCATTCTGTTCTCGCCGCAGGGCAGAAAGTTGGACCAAGATCGGGTCGCAGCGTTGGCACAAGAGCCGCACCTCGTGCTCGTGTGCGGGCGTTACGAAGGGGTTGATCAGCGGGCGATCGACATCGCGGTAGACGAGGAGGTTTCGATCGGGGATAACGTGCTCTC
>DAIOWK010000421.1:0-2862 GCA_036758525.1 Myxococcota bacterium | reverse complement strand
AGGGCCCGCCTGAATGGAGAAGGTGCGTTGGTCGACGACGTCCCCCTCGAACAGGGCCTCTGCCGTCCACACCCCGGGCTGAATCCCGCCGTCCGGGCGGATCGGAAGCCGCGCGATCACGTCGGGTCGACCGCGGAGCTCGACCGGAGTTTCGGCGTGGACGGCACCCGAGGGATCGATCCAGCGCACCGTCATCTTCTTGAGGAGGTCATTGCTGTAGTAGCGGGCGTGCACCTTGGCCCACCAGACCGCCTCGCTGTCGCTCATCTGGAAGGCTTCCCGGGAGAAGCCCGCCGCAGTATTCGCCGCTCGCGCCTCCGAGCCGTCCGCGAGCCCCGCGTTCGTGACGACGCGGAAGGTGAGCTTCTCGACCTCGCGCGCCGCCTTCTTCTGCAACTCGCTCTTCTCGCCGAAGCGTCGCTCTGCTTGCTCCAGATAGAACACCGCTCGGTGACGTTCCCCGTTCGCTTTGCAGGCGAGGCCCATCTTGTAGAGCACCTGCGCCCGCGTCGGATCGAGTCGGAGCGTGCGGTGGTAGGCGGCGATCGCCTCGCTGCGTCGGCCTGCCATTTCCAAGAGCTCGCCCTCACGAAAGGGAATGCGCGGATCGCCGGGCACCGTCTTCTCGCCCGCGGCCAGCACGACGATGGCCCCGTTCAAGTCTCCTTCGATCGCCCGTCCTTCTGAGGCGGCGAGGACCGCGTCGCCCGCGGAGTGGTCCACCGGCCCAGTGCTCTGGGCGAACGACGTGCGCTGCGCCTCAATGAGCTCCGAGAGCCGCAACTGGGCCTCGGGCATCTCGGCTGCAAGCTCGGCGGGCGGGGAGCCGTGGATGCGTAGAGTAGGCGCCTCCGTCTCCACCGACTGGATTCGGTCCTTGAGCGCGGGGTGGCTGTACAGGTAGGGGGGGATCTCGATGGCACCCGGCCGCTCCTCCGCCTCGATTTTTTCGAAGAAATGAGCCATTCCCTGCGGGTCGTAGCCGGCCCTCGACATGAACGTCATGCCCATGTCATCGGCTTCCGCCTCGAACTCGCGCGAGAACTTGAGCTGCATCGCGACGTTCACTGCCTCTGCGGCGACCGCGGGGCCTGCGTTTTTCGCGGCCACGGCTGCCCCCATGCCGACGATCCCCGCCAGAAGCTGCGGGATCGCCATCTCCTCCTGCATGCGCGCAATGTGGCGACCCTTCACGTGTCCGATCTCGTGGCCCACCACCCCGGCGAGCTCGTCGAGGGAAGTGGCGGCGAGAATCGTGCCGCTGTGGATGTACACGTAGCCACCGGGTACGGCGAAGGCGTTGAGCGTCGGATCGAGAATCACGCGGAAGCGGTAGACAAAAGGCTGCGGCTCGATTCCACGCACGATGTCCTGGCCGAGATCGTTGAGGAATCCGACCACGATGGGGTCGTCGATCAGCGTGACCTTCTTGGCGATCTCTTGATCAAACTGGTAGCCCCACTCCCGCTCCTGCTCGACCGAGACCTCGGTACCGATCAGCTTCTTCACGGGATTGACGGGCTCGCCGTCCGGTCCGACGCAGGAGACGAACGGGAGCGCCGCCGCCCACAAGAGCGCCCCGCGCGCTAGGAGTCGAACGAGCCTGGCTGCCATCGCAGAATCGGTTTTCGCGCTGCGCGCGTCTCGTCAAGCCGCGAAAGGCGCGTGGAGTGCGGCGCGCTACGCACGGTCTCGGGATCGATTTCAGCCTCTCGCACGATCGCGAGCATCGCGTCCACAAAGTGGTCCAGACCCTCGAGGCTCTCGCTCTCGGTGGGCTCGATCATGAGGGCGCCATGCACGATCAGCGGGAAGTACACTGTCGGTGGGTGGTAGCCGTGGTCGATCAGTCGCTTGGCCACATCGAGGGTGGTGATGCCCGTGGCTTCGAGCTTGGCATCCGAGAGCACGCACTCATGCATCACCGGACGATCAAACGGCACGTGGTACGCCCCGCGCAGGCGAGCGAGCAGGTAGTTCGCGTTCAGCACCGCCATCTCCGCGCAGCGGCGGAGCCCGTCGGGGCCGAGCGTTCGAATGTAGGCGAAGGCCCGTACCAGCATGCCCACGTTGCCGAAGTTCCCGTGGAGGCGTCCGATCGAGTGGGGAAACTCGTAGTCGAGGGCAAAGCCATCACCTTCACTGCCGGAGAGCTTGCGCACCACGGGAACGGGCAGGTAGGGAGCGAGCAGATTCTTGACGCCCACCGGGCCCGCACCCGGGCCGCCGCCGCCGTGCGGCGTCGAGAACGTCTTGTGGAGATTGAAGTGCATGACATCGATCCCGAGATCCCCGGGCCGGGCGACTCCGAGAAGCGCGTTCAGGTTCGCGCCGTCGCCGTACACGAGCCCCCCGCCCGCGTGCACGATCTCCGCGATGCGGACGATGTGCTCCTCGAAAAGTCCGAGTGTGCTCGGGTTCGTCAGCATGAGGGCCGCTACGTCCGGGCCCATCACCGCGGCCACCGCCTCGGGATGCAGCAAACCGTCTGCGCCCGAAGGGACCGATATGATCTCATAACCATTCAGCCCCGCGCTTGCAGGGTTGGTGCCATGCGCCGAGTCCGGTACGAGGATTTTGGAGCGCCGCTCCCCACGCTGCTCGTGGTACGCACGGATCATCATCACGCCCGCGAGCTCCCCCTGCGCTCCCGCCGCCGGCTGGAGCGATACCCGGTCCATCCCGCTGATCTCGGCCAAGTGCTTCTCGAGGTGATGGAAGAGGTGGAGAAGACCCTGAGACAGTGCCACAGGCTGGAGGGGATGGGTGCGCGCGAAGCCGGCAAGAGAAGCCACCGCTTCGTTGAGCTTCGGGTTGTATTTCATGGTGCACGATCCGAGGGGATAGAGGCCGAGGTCGACG
>DAIOWK010000420.1:0-2887 GCA_036758525.1 Myxococcota bacterium | reverse complement strand
AGAGCAGAGCGGTTCGGATGCGGCGCGAGAGCGTGCGCTCGGGCGTCAAGAAGAAATTCTTGGCGAGCTGCTCGGTGACCGTGCTCCCACCCTGCCTCACTCCCCCGTGGCGCACGTTGGCAAGAAAGGCGCCCACGATCCGCACAGGGTCGATTCCGTGGTGCTCGTCAAAGCGCTGGTCCTCGGCGGAAAGGATGGCGTCGATCAGATGTCGCGGGACTTCGCCGAGCCGCACGAGCTCGCGCTGCTCCCGGTCGGGACCGTAGTAGGAGCCCACGAGCTCGGGCTCAAGCAAGACCGCGCCGAGCTCGCGTCCGTTCGTGACGTCACGGATCTCGGCGATTTCGCTCCCGTCAAAGGTGATTTCGACATCGCGATCGGGTTCGGGACGCGTGGGGTGCTCGAGGGCGCGCAGGTGCACCCGGAGCTTGTTCTTGCCGAAGACGTAGCGGCCAGGCAGCAGCGGGCCGGGATTCGTCTCCGCCTGGTAGCCAAGCCGTGTGAGAGCACCCGGGAGGTCGACGTTCTTCCAGTCGAGTCCGGGGTAAAGAATGGTCGGGGCGGAGAGGACCCGCGAGGCCACACGGAAGCGCTGGCCGCTAAAGCGCTGGGTCACCATGCGGTCGAGGAGCACGAGCTGCCGGCCGACCTTGACCCCCACCAAGAATGATCCCAGGGCGAGGACGAGAAGGCCGAGGAGAACGAGACGCGAGTTCCCCGCCCGGCGGAGCCGGGACGTGGATCGCTGCCTGTCCTTCTCCACTTCTTTTGCCTTTTTTTTGGTGGCAGGGGCCAAAGCCGTCCTCCGGACGGAAGTCTCGCAGACCGAATGCGTCGCGCTACGCCCGGGCCGCTCGGGCGAGACGCTCCTCGTAAGCCCGCCGGGCGATCGCGACGTCGTCGAGGAAGTGCGGGAGTTCTTGCAAAAGAAGGGCCTGCGGTCCATCGCAGAGCGCTTCTTCGGGCCGCGGATGCACGTCCACGAGCACAAGGTTCGCCCCTGCGATCACGCCTTGCGCAGTCACGTGGAACACGTCAAGGATTCCATCGGGCCCCGCCGTGCGGCGCCCCACCGAGTGGGAGGGATCCACGCACACCGGCAGCCGGGTCAGGCGCTTCACCACCGGGACGTGGCCGAAATCGACGAAATTTCGGTGCGGATCACCAAGATTGGTCTTCATCCCGCGCAGACAGAACACGATGCGGCGGTTTCCTCCACTCGCCACGTACTCGCACGCGTTGAGCGATTCTTCGAGCGTGATGCCCATCCCTCGCTTGAACAGCACTGGCAGATCGGTTTGCGCCCCCACCGCCTTGAGCAGCTCGAAATTCTGGGCATTGCGCGTCCCGATCTGCAGCATGACGCCCGTCGGGAAGCCGGAAACCGTGAGCGCCTTGTGGATCTCCTCCAGGTGGGATTCCCGCGTCACCTCCATCGCGATGATCTTGATTCCGTGCTTGCCGGCGCTCTCGAAGACCCAGGGAAGGCACGCGGCGCCTAGGCCTTGGAAATCGTAAGGGCTGGTCCGCGGCTTGTAGACGCCCGCCCGCGCCGTCACGACGCCATGGCGAGCCAGCGCGCCAAAGGCGTCGTCGAGATTCTCGCGGCTATCCACCGCGCACAGGCCGGGGAAGACGTGGAGCGTGTCCTGGGAGATGCGGACATCGTTGTACTCGAAACCCACGGCTTCGAGGTGACCGCCGTGGCGACCGATGGCACGGAATTTCTCGGTGACACGAACGACCTTCTCGACGAACTCGAACTCCTCGAAGGGAGTCGCCGGGATGACTCCGGTCGGGCCGAGCAGATACACCTCAGTTACCGAGCGCGTCGCCCCTTGGATGTGATGGACCTGGGTGGTGACCCCCGGGAAGCTCTCCGCCAGCGCGATGACGCGCGCCACCTCGGTCGAGTCGGGGCGGGTGTCCGCCTTCATTACGATGATCATCGACTCCCACTCTCCTTGTCCTAGCGACCGCTAGTCTGGCGGCTAAGAGCGCTCGAGGCCAGCGCCGCCCGGTTGCGAAAAGCTTCGATCTTTCCGAGATTTGGCCCATGGCGAGAGAGAAGCCGTGGGGCGGGCGCTTCCGCCAGACGACCGATCCGGGGGTGGAGCGCTTCAGCGCCTCCATTGCCTTCGACCGTGCTCTCGCACGCTATGACATCCGCGGCTCGATTGCCCATGCCCGGATGCTCGGCCGTGTGGGAATCCTCTCCGCTGAGGACGCGGAAGCCCTGGTGGGCGGCCTTCTGCGCATCGCCCGGGAGATCGAGGCGGAGGAGTTTCCCTTCGACCCTGCTCTCGAAGATATCCATATGAATGTGGAGGCTCGGCTCCGTACGCTGATCGGTCCGGTGGCGGGGCGACTCCACACCGCGCGCAGCCGCAACGACCAGGTGGCCACCGACCTCGCGCTCTATTTGCGCGACGCTTCGCTCGCCGCGCAGCGTGGTCTGGCCGAGCTTCGGCGAGTGCTCGTCCTGCGCTCCCGGGAACATCTCGACACGGTCCTCCCCGGCTACACTCATCTGCAGCGAGCCCAGCCCGTGCGCCTCGCCCACCACTGGCTCGCCTTTGTGGAGATGCTCGGGCGTGACGCCCAGCGTTTCGGCGATTTGCGCACGCGTCTAACGAGCTCGCCTCTCGGCGCAGGGGCGCTCGCCGGAACGACGCTCCCGATCGATCGGTTTGAGACCGCCCGGGCCCTCGGCTTCGAGCGCCCTTCTGCCAACAGTCTCGACGCGGTTTCCGCGCGGGATGGTGCGCTCGAGTTCCTGGCCGCCGGGGCGATCGCAATGGTGCATCTCTCAAGGTTGGCCGAGGAGCTCGTGCTCTGGTCGACGACGGAGTTCGGGTTCATCGAGCTCGCAGACGCGTATGCCACG
>DAIOWK010000419.1:0-2894 GCA_036758525.1 Myxococcota bacterium | reverse complement strand
CGTGTACGGGCAGTTGTCGAACGAATCCGGGATTCCGTCTCCGTCCGTGTCGGGGAAAGTCACGACACGAAAACCGACGTAGCTAAGCGCGGCAGCCGGGCCGAAGTCGCTCACGGCCGACGCGGCGAGGTCGCCGGCGCCATTGACCGAGGCCCCGCCCCGAAGGCCCCGGGCCGAGCCTGGGCCTCCGAATCCGTTTCCGATCTGCTCGTTCCACTGATAGACGTTCCCGCCCTGGTCGAAGGTCCCGTAGGGGCTCGCCGATCCGGAGGGCACAAAGCACTCGTTTGCGACCGATGCGATCCGGCGCGGCGTGTCCGAGCGTCTCCTTCAGCGGTTTCTGGGACATGCGTCGATCCTCTCGACCCGTCGGTATGCGCGCCTCGCCGACTCGGCGCTGGTCGAAGTTCTGAGGACCGAAACGAAGCCTTGGCGACAAGCTGGCGACAGGGTTTCCAAGAACAAAATTGAGACATCACGCGGTGTTACAGGTGGGCCCTCCAGGATTCGAACCTGGGCGCGTCCGGTTATGAGCCGGCTGCTCTGACCGCTGAGCTAAGGGCCCGCCGTCGGGGAGCCTATCACGGAGAACCTCTGGAGAGTCGTGATCCAGCCCTGCGAAACGGTATCTTCGGGTCGAGATGTCGACCCTTACGGATTCCTCCGCCGGCGCACCCGCGCACGCCGTCGCGGTGATCGGTGGCGCGACGGCCGGCGCGGAGGTTGCGGCTCACCTCGCACAGCGGGGCGTTGCTGTCGCGGTCTTTGAGCAAAATCCTCGCCCCTATGGCAAAGTGGAAGACGGTCTGCCGCGCTGGCATCGAGAGCTTCGTCGAAAGGAATACGAGACGATCCGGGGCAAGCTCTCTTCCCCCGGCGTTCACTTCGTGCCACTCACGAAGATCGGTGAGGACATCGCATTCGAAGACTTGGTGTTGCGCTGGGGTTTTAGCGCCGTCGTGCTGGCTTGCGGCGCTTGGCGTGACCGCCCGCTTCCCATTGAAGGTGCGGAACGCTTCCTGGGTCGCGGTCTCGTCTACCAGAATCCGTTCATCATCTGGTTCAACCACGCGAACGAGAAGGACTACGCGGGAGAACGCTTCGAGGCGAAGGACGGTGCCCTTGTCGTAGGGGGCGGCCTTGCGTCCATCGACGTGGTGAAGGTGCTGATGCTCGAGACGACGCGCGCCGCGCTCGCGAGGCGTGGCATCGCGCTCCCTCTGATCGAGCTCGAAGTAAAGGGCATCCCGAAGATGCTTGCGGCCCACGGTCTCTCTTTTTCAGACCTCGGGCTCGCGTGCTGCACCCTCTTCTACCGGCGGCGCGTCGAGGACATGCCCCTTGTGGAGGTTCCGGAGGGCGCGGATAGCGCACGCATCGCCAAGGTCGAAAACGCACGCCGGCGCCTCCTCGAGAAGGCGATCGAGAAGTACTGCTTCAAGATCGAGGCGCTCGCCGCACCGGAGGCACTCATCACCGAGGCGGACCGCCTCGTGGGCCTGCGCTTCCGTCGCAACCGTCACGAGGGTGGAAAGCTTGTGCCTTCGGACGAAGTCTTCGAGCGGCGAGGCTCGTGCGTGATCAGCTCGATCGGGAGCATTCCCGAACCGCTGCCCGGGATTGCGACCAAGGGCGAGCTTTTCCGCTTCGCGGATTGGGAGTTCGGTCGAATTGCGGAGTACCCATCGGTTTTTTCCGCAGGCAACGTGGTGACGGGGAAGGGGAACATCGTCGCGTCCCGCAAGCACGCCGCTCACGTGGTCGAGGAGGCGGTGGAACCGTACTTGGGACTCTCGGACGACGGTCACAGCGGAGAAGAGAGGATGCTCGAGCCGGCCCTGGCCGCGGCGCGGGTGGAGGCCGATCGTGTGGCAAACCAGCTCGCGGCGAGGCAGCCCCTCACCCCGGTGGAACTCGCGCAAACCTTCGCGCGCGTCGCCGACCGGCAGCGAAGCGTCGGCTACAACGGCACCCTAGAGAGCTGGATTGACAAGGTAACGCCGCCGGACCTCGAATAGCTCAACTGTCGACGAAGCTCTTGAGCAGCCGGCTGCGGCTCGGGTGACGCAGCTTGCGCAGGGCCTTTGCCTCGATCTGCCGGATTCGCTCACGCGTCACATCGAAGTCCTGACCTACCTCTTCGAGGGTGTGGTTCGCGCGCTCACCGATCCCGAATCTCATCTTCAGCACGCGCGCCTCGCGCGGCGCGAGGGTCGCGAGCACGCTTCGCGTCTGGTCGGCGAGGTTTGCGTTGATCACTGCCTCCTGCGGATTCGGCACCCGCTTGTCCTCGATGAAGTCGCCAAGGTGGCTGTCCTCCTCCTCTCCCACCGGCGTCTCGAGACTGATCGGTTCCTTCGCGATCTTGAGCACCGTCCGCACCTTGTCGAGGGGCATCTCCATCTTCTCGGCCAGCTCTTCGGGCATGGGCTCGCGACCCAGCATCTGGACCAGGAAGCGGCTCGCACGCACCAGCTTGTTGATGGTCTCGATCATGTGGACGGGGATGCGGATGGTTCGGGCTTGGTCGGCGATGGCGCGGGTGATGGCCTGCCGAATCCACCACGTTGCATAGGTCGAGAACTTGTAGCCTCGCTGGTACTCGAACTTGTCGACGGCCTTCATGAGGCCGATGTTCCCCTCCTGGATCAGGTCCAGGAACTGAAGGCCGCGATTCGTGTACTTCTTTGCGATGGATACCACGAGCCGCAGGTTGGCTTCGATCAGTTCGCACTTCGCCTGGTGGGTACGCGTCACCGCCTCGTCGTAGCGATCGAGGGCGGCGCCGACCTCGGCGCGGGTCATCCGTGTGTCGGATTCGATGCGCTTGCAACTCTTTTCGAGCTCGGCGAGCTGCTCTTGGGCCTTCGCGATGCGCGAGGAATCACCCCCGA
>DAIOWK010000418.1:0-2932 GCA_036758525.1 Myxococcota bacterium | reverse complement strand
GCAGACGCGGGCGAGTCCCCGCCTGGAGCACGCGAAGCTGTGCGGGAGCGAGAAAGAGCATGCCGTAGGCCATCGCCTGAAGATCGTTCAGCAGCTTGACGGGCGCCCCGGTCGCGCGCGAGAGCGCGCTCTCCTCGAGCCTCCAGGGCAGGTTGGTGGCGTGGGATTGGCCGTCGACCACGGCGCCGGGCACACCGAAGCAGGCGGCCCCGAGTTTGGGCTTCGTCCCGTCGCGCGGCAAAAAGGCTTCGAGGATGGCCTCGAAGCCGGTGTGCTCGCGGCTTCTAAACTCCTGCTCGCGCACGGAGCGCACTCCCCCCGGCACGCGCTCGAAGAGACCGAGCAGGGTCTTCGTGCCGCCGAGATCACCGGCGAGGATCACCCCTTGGTCACCGGGGTGCGCACGAGCTTTGCGGCAGCCCCCGCGTCCACGATCCAGGTCAGCGTCCCCGCCGAGGGTTTCACGCCCTGGGCGGGAAGCCGTTCGAGATCCTCGGGACCCTCCAGCACCTCGGCGAGGATGGCGCTCTTCTCCGCACCGGTCGTGACAAAGACAAGATTGGCGGCGCGATTGAGCAGCGGATAGGTGAAGGTCATGCGCCGAGCCGCGAGCTTCGGCACGAAGTTCGCGACCACCCGGCGCTCGACCTCGCGCAGCGCGGCGGTGCCCGGAAAAAGCGATGCCGTGTGACCGTCGGGACCCAGGCCGAGCAGGATCAGGTCGAAGACGGGTGTGGGAGCGTCCTCTGTCCCTCCGAAGACGCGGATGATTTCGCGCTGGTACTCGCGCGCCGCGGTATCGGCATCGGCTCGCTCCGCCTCGATGCGGTGGATCCGGGCAGGAGCGGCAGGGACTCGGGAGAGCAGTGCCTCGAGCGCCATCCGGTAGTTCGAATCCGGATGCTCGGGTGGAACGCAGCGCTCGTCTCCCCAGAAGAAGTGGACGCGCTTCCAGTCCACCATGTCTCGAAACGGAGCCTCCGCGAGCATCTCGTAGGTGCGCCGGGGCGTGGAGCCTCCGGAGAGCGCGACGCGAAAGCAGCTCCCTTGGCGTGCGGCTTGCGTGCCAGCCGCACGAACTCCCCCGCCGCCGCGCGCGCCACCGTCTCGGGATCGCTCACGCACGACCGGTCCGCGGCTGCGCGCCGACTTCTGTCGGGTCGCAGCCTTGCCGGAATTCCCCCGCCCGCCTGATTTGGCTTTAGCCCGCGGCTTGGTCATCGCAGGAGGGCCTCCGCCATGCGGCGCGACAGCGCAAGCGTGTCGCGAAACAAAGGGTCGTGGAAGAGCTTCGCCATCTGTCGCGCGACCAGACTGGCGCGCGACTCGTGGTGCACGGACAAGATGCGCGCGCTGGCGGAACTGCTCCCCGCCAAGACGCCCAGGCGATCCCGTCCGTCCCATGCAAAGGTGGCCGCGCCGCCACCCACCTTCGCACTCCAACGGATGGCGACGCGCGAGAGCTCGGACTCGCCCGTCGCAAGCCGCCGGACGGTGACCCGAAGCGGGGCCTTTGCGGATTCGAATCCCCAGGTCACCGCCACACCCGGCGCGACTTTTCCAGCGATCGGCCGCCAGCCAAGGCGTCCCGCAAGCCAGCCGATCAGGAACCATGCCTGCGGAAGCGCATGGGGGCCGTGCTCGATCTCCACCTCCTCGATGGATTCGAGCGCTCCCGGCGCGATCTGCGGGTCGAGGGCCTGACCCACCAAGCGGCGCCACGGTTTGCCGCGTCGCCAGGCAAGGTCGGAAACGACCCTGCGGGTCTCCAGTTCCATCGCCCAGGCCGCCACCGACACCACCCCCCGCACCGGATCGAGCCAGCCCGCGCTGTCGTAGATCACGTGATCCGCCATGCCGGCGAGATCATCGAAGAGCGCTCCCGTGGTCGGTGGCTCGGGCGCCGCCCACCAGAGTGCGGTCGGCAGATCGCCAATCAGGAGCGGGAGCGCGATCGACGGCAGGCGCTCCACCGACCCACTCGGCGCCGAGAGCGTGACGTGCTCGGAGCAGATCTGCCGCCCGGCGCTGGCCGGATGACACAGCGCCGAGACGCTGGCCGAGAGCCCAGCCTTCTCGGATTCGGGCTCGCCCACCAGCAAGAGCACGCGGGAAGGGTGCTTTTCCACGATTGCGCTGATTTCGATCGGGAGCTCCTGGGCCTGCTCCTGGGTTCCACACCAGATGAGGAGGTTGGACATGCAGGCGCGGGTGGCGGGTTCCATGCCCTCGGCGCCGGCAGCCACGCTGCCGAGCGGCTCGTGCCACAGCCCGGCGAGTTCGCGCTCGATGGCATCGACGTCGACGGGCCTCGGAGACGTCACCGACTCACTCACAGCGCGCGCCACTTCCGAGCGTCCGCACCAATCAGCTTCTCCGCCTCGAGCGGCCCCCAGCTGCCAGCGGGATATTGGGGCAGCCAGCGCGTGCTGTGCTCCTGCCAGGCTTCGAGGATACCGGTCACCCACACCCACGAGGCCTCGACCGCGTCTCGACGCATGAACAGCGTGGCATCGCCGGCCATCACGTCGAGCAGCAACCGCTCGTAGGCCTCGGGAGACTGCTCGCCAAAGGTCGTGCCGTAGCGAAAGTCCAGCTTCACGGGATAGATGCGCACCTTCGGGCCGGGCAGCTTGGTCGCGATCTTGAGCGAGAGGCCCTCATCGGGTTGGATCCGCACACTCAAAACGTTCGGCTCGAGGGGAGACTGCGGATCGTAGTTGAAGAGAATGGGCGGCACCTCCTTGAACTGCACCGCAATCTCGCTCGCCCGCTTGGGCATGCGCTTGCCTGTGCGGAGATAGAAGGGCACGCCGGCCCAGCGCCAGTTGTCGATGAAGCATTTGAGGGCGACGAAGGTCTCCGTCGTTGAATCGGGCTTCACGTTCGGCTCGTTGCGATAGCCAGGCACCTCGACCCCGTGATGGAAGCC
>DAIOWK010000417.1:0-2937 GCA_036758525.1 Myxococcota bacterium | reverse complement strand
AGGGCGGCAGCCAAACGCCGTGGTGTGCAGTTCGGTCGCCGCTCCACACTCCCACAGGAATCAGCCGCGCGGGTGGGCCGGCTTCATAGCAGCGGTCATTCCGTCCGCGAGATCGCCAAGCTCTTGGGCATTGGCAAGGACGTGGTTCATCGTGAGATCGTGAGGCTCCGGGCTGTGGCCGTGACGGAACCGACTGTCTCGAAAGTCCCCAAGCAGATTGCCGGTCCCACAGCCTAGAAGTCCGCGATGTACTTGGGGCCAAACCACGCGCCGGTGTGTCTCAGAACCCTGGAGATTCGCGACAATCCGAAGTCAGGCCGGCCGTTTCCTCCTGTTCCAATCCGGGCAGCGTTTCCCATTCCGCGCCCCCCCCCGCCCCCCACTCTTTTTGGGCCAGTCCGCTAAAAGGTGTCGCTCGTAGGCGAACCGGATGACTCTGGCAAGCCTCCGCCAGGAAAGCCCAGGGTGATTAGAGCCCAGCAGACTGCCATTTCCCCACCCGGTACGCCTCAACTTCGGGGAAGGGACGAGCTGTCGCCGGCATGGTCCTCGCCACAGCGCTACTCAATCGAGGCGTGAACAGCCGTGGAATCCGCATCGCACTTTGGCTCGTGCTTGGCACGCACGCGGCGCTCCTTCTCGCGTCGATCCCCGACTATCGGGTGTCGCTAGATTCGGGCTACCACGTGGCCCTGGCGCGCGTCTATGCGCGCCAGGGCTCAGCCTGGTGGGACCCGGTGAACTACGGACCAGGCGGGCGCCCGAACCTTCAAGGCCCCGCGCTCCACGTCGCGATCGCGCTTCTTGGCAGCCTCCTCGGCGGCGAGGGCGACGACTTCGTGCGGGCCAACGCGATTCTCGCGGTGGTGCAGTGGGGAGCCGCCGCCGCCACGGTCGTCTTCTTCGCACGGCGCCTCTCCGGGGATCTGGCGGCCCTGTTTTCGGCAAGCCTCCTCACGGGGAGTGCCTTCGCAGCGGGCCCCTTCTACGTGGGGATCCCGTCAGGGTGGCTCTACGTGCTGACGCCGTGGGCGATCCACTTCTTCGTTCGCGGACGCACCGTGGCCTGTGCGTTTGTCACGAGCGCTGCGATCTACACGCATCTCGGCGGCTACGCCACGACGCCGCTCGGGATCTTCGTCGCGGCCCTCCTCACCGGGCGCTGGCGGGCGCTCTTCGCGGTCGGAGCCGGTGTCGCATTCCTTACGGCGCCCTTCACGCAGCACGTGGTGCGATACCGGTCGTGGTTCATCGGACAGCACGGTCACGAGGCCCTGATGGTCGATCCTCTGATTCAGATCTTGGGGGCGCTCGGTGCGCTGGCCGTGCTCCGGCGGCCGCGCGAGAACGCCTTCCTCGTGGCATGGCTCTTGGCGCCCGCCGCCTGGCTCGTGCAGGATCCTTCGCGCTTCCTCCTCCAGTGGACGCTTGGCGGCTCGGTGGCTGCGGGCCTCCTGCTTGCCCAGGTGGCCGGACGCATTGCGCGCCCGCGGCTCCGCACGGCGCTCTCCGTCGCGGTGGTGGCGCTTGCGACCCTATTCCCGCTCGGACTGCCCAGCCTCGGCGCCGAGGCCACCTGGCTTTTGGGGCTTCGCTACCCGCGTTATCTGGATTGGAGCGAGCGGCGCGAGCTCGCGACCATCCTCCACGATTCGGCGCCGCCCGGGCGCCTCGTCTCCGCATACGACACGTCGCTCTGCACGTCCCTCGCCGTCTACGCGCCGGTGCAATGCGAGAAGGGTCATTGGGTCGAGGTGCAGCCACGGCCCGATCCTGCCGAGGAGCTCCCGGCCGCGAGCAAGGTCTACGTGCTCCCGCTAGCTCCCGACGACCCAGTTCTCGCCTCCTTCGCGGCCCAGGGCTTCATCCACGTTTACGGCGGGAGTCGACGGACCACCATCGCCTCCCTGGTCGAGGCGGCACCGTCCGCACCCCTCGCGGACACCCTGCCGGTCCTGGCCGACGCGGCAACCTGGCTCGCAGATCATGCCGTGAACAACCGCCTCGGAAGGCCCGATCAGATCGTCTCGGAGCGCTGGCTCACAGAGCACCGCCGTCAGCTTGAAGCCCAGCGCACCGAGGCTGGGCGCATGATGCTCGCCGCGCTGCTACTCGCCCGCGCGCTCGAGCCGATGGACTCCGGTAGCGCACGGGAGATGCGCAAGGGCGCCCGCGCCTTTGGGGGCATCGCGACGTTTCTCGGCGAGGAGAGCAGTGTCGATTTCATCGACGACGCGCGGCATGAGAGGCTGCGCGAGAACCTGCGGGCCATGGCCGCGAAGGCTCGGAGCGAGACCGAGCCTGGCGTGCCGCCCGCGCAGCTCCTCGAGGCAATGCGGCGCCTGGAGAGCGAATACTTTTGGGCGGCGTAACTGTGCTTCCGGCTCCTGTGCTCGGTATCTCTCGCGCGACTGCCCGGCAGCTGCTCACGGAAGAGGCCCTGTCAGAAAGGGTGTCCGGCGCGGCGCTAAATCTCAGGACTCAGATACCGACAAATGGGCTGCCGGAAAGGGGACGGTTTTCGCCATCCAGCCTGTCACTCGATGGCGGCAAGCGACATCACCAAGAAGCCGCCCCGAGGTCAATGCGGATCCAAGGTGCCTTGCCATTGGCTCGAGGCGCCCTCGCTTTCTGATATTACTCGCGCCGACTTGCACGGCTAAGCAGGTGGGAGGCTGGAAGCCGGCGTCCCAAACTCGTTTCTCAGACAGCGGGTGTTGCTCTGATAGAGCGAGGGATAAGCGGGCAAAACCTTCATGTCTTCGCCTCGCCTTCCGACTTTCCGCGGGCAAAGGCCGCACTCTTTCCAGCCTCGAGCAGCGTTGTCGAATCGAGCATGCCGAAGAGCTGAATCAACTTCGCCACCACGCCCGTCCATCCCGTCTGGTGGCTCGCCCCAAGCCCGGCGCCGTTATCCCCGTGGAAGTACTCGTAGAA
>DAIOWK010000416.1:0-2946 GCA_036758525.1 Myxococcota bacterium | reverse complement strand
AATCTCTCATGCGGGCGCAAGGTGCGGAAATCTCTTGCAAAGACGAATGGTTGCCGCGAGAGTCGAGTAGCAGAGGCCGCCCCCAAGCGCTAGCGGCTACATTGGCGCGCCATGACCCCGCCGCGCACCCGCTTCGCCCCGAGCCCGACCGGGTTTTTGCATATCGGCGGAGCCAGGACGGCGCTGTTCAACTGGGCCTTTACCCGGCGTTACGGGGGCCGCTTCATTCTGCGCATCGAGGACACGGACCGCGAACGCTCGACCGAGGAGTCGGAGGCGGCCATCTACGATGGTCTGCGCTGGCTCGACATCGACTGGGACGAGGGACCCTTCCGCCAAAGTGAACGCACTCCACGCTACCAAGCCGCGATCGACGAGCTCCTCGCGAAAGGAAGGGCCTACCGCTGCGTGTGCACGCGAGAGGACCTCGAAGCGCGCAAACAGGCCACGATCGCAGCCGGGCGCAAGTGGGTGTACGACGGCCGATGCCGGGACGCCGGCTACACCGCCGATTGCGGTCCCCACACGGTGCGCCTGCGCCTCCCCGACGAGGGCCGCTTGGCCTGGGACGACCTTGTCTACGGCCCAAGCGGGCAGGAGACGCGGGAGATCGGCGACATGATCCTACGCCGCACCGACGGCGGACCGCTCTACAATCTCGCCGTCGTTGTCGACGACGTGGACATGGGGATCTCGCACGTGATCCGCGGGGCAGATCACCACAGCAATACCCCCCTACAGATCGCGATCTACAACGCCCTCGGGCACGCGCAACCCTTGTTCGCCCACGTCCCGCTGATCGTGGGTCGCGACGGCAAGAAGCTGAGCAAGCGCCGTGATCCAGTCTCGCTGCAGCAGTTCCGCGAGGAGGGCGTGCTGCCCGACGCAATGCGCAACTGGCTGGTGCGGATCGGGTGGTCGCACGGGGATCAGGAGATCTTCTCTCGCGACGAAATCGCTGCCCTTTTCGAGTTATCTTCGGTGCAACGGGCGAGCGCGCAGGCCGATCCCGCGAAGCTCTCATGGCTGAACCAGCACTACATCAAAACTCTGCCGCAGGGCGATTTGCTCGCAGCCCTCATGCCCTTCCTCGAGCGTGCAGCAGGTCACCCGGTGACGTGGTCAGCGGCGCTCGAGCAGCTGGTCGAGCTCTTGCGAGAGCGCAGCAAAACCCTCGTGGAGATGGCGCAGCTGGCGCGCTTTCTCGTCGTCGACGAGATCGCGTACGACCAGAAGGTGGCCGCCAAACACCTTCGACCAGAGATCTTGGCGCCGCTTGCGGATCTGCACGATCGGCTTGCCGCCCTCGATGAATGGGCCCCCGCGCGTCTTGAGGCGGTGTTCCAGGAGGTGCGCTCCCGGCATGGCGAGCTCGCGATGGGTAAACTCGCCCAGCCCGTGCGGGTAGCGATCACAGGGGGGGAGGTCTCACCCCCCATTTTTGACACGCTGGGCGTGCTGGGAAAGACCCGCTCCCTTGCCCGGATCGCGGAGGCCATCCACACGATCCGACACGGTTGAGACGGCGCGAGGCCTCGGGTATAGAAGGGCCGCGCAACCGCGGCTCGCAGCGCCGTTCCCCGGTCGTCTAACGGCAGGACAGCAGGCTCTGAACCTGCGAATGGTGGTTCGAATCCATCCCGGGGAACCAAACCAGATACACGGACCGCCAGGCGGGCCGGTCACAAAGCCGGTTCACGCTTTGGACGCGCTGTTCGACCCTTCGCAAACGTCTGCACGAAGATCACGGCCGGCTCGAGGACGAGGGACCGGGAACCGGAACCCTTCGGTTTGATCTTCTGACAACCCTCGACTTCGCTGGAGCGGCCCTCCGAGGGCACACTCTTGCCAGTCGAAGTCGAAGACTGAGGGTAAGGCCGCACCTCTCTCGCTCAAATTCGACCGGATGGACCGCCAGTTCCCCACGCTACCTAGAAGCGCTGTCGAGCGAAGAAGGGCAAGCGCAAACGGAACTTAGCCCCGAACAATCCGCCGGATGCCCTCTGCGATCGCGGCAGCGCGGTGCTCAAGGCAGTTTGGCACCGAACCGATGCCATGGAGGAGGCTGTACCGCGCCGCGAGGGGAACGCTTGACGTGGGACCCGTCTCCGCCCGCCGCAAGATCGTCTATGCCTGTCTCGGACTCGCCGGGCTAAGTTTCGCGCTCTACGCCGGAGCGCTGCGCTTCGGCTTTGTCAACTTCGACGACCACACAGTCCTGCTCGCCCATCCCGAGCTTTACAACGCGAGTTCATTCCTCTCGAGTCTCCGCCAGATTTTTACGGCTGGCTCTCCCCGGGAAGAGCCGCTCCTGGTACGCGACATCAGCTGGGCCCTCGATGCGTGGCTCTTTGGCTTTGCAAACCCTCTCGGATACCACCTTGGGAACGTGGTGTTGAACGCCGCGAATAGCGTACTCGTCTTTTTCTTCCTGCTGCGCGCAACACGCCGCTTCGAACTCGCGCTCGCGGTGGGGGCCAGCTTCGCGGTGCTGACGGTACACGTCGAGCCGGTTTGCTGGGTGATGGGTCGAAAGGACCTCCTGTCGAGTTTCTTTGTGCTTACGGCGCTGCTCGCGCAGTCTTTCGAGCTGGAGCAGACCTCTCCGCCACGCCGCTGGCTCTGCTATGGCATCGCACTCACGGCCACGGTGCTCGCCCTCTTCTCCAAGATCGCGGCAATGAGTTGCGTCCTGCTTCTCGCGATGCATTGGGCCTTGCATCCCTATCTCGCAGGGCATCGCGATCCCAGGACGCCACTCCGCTGGAGCCGCATCGCGCGAGAGGCAGTCCCGCGTTATGCACCCCACGCCCTCCTGACGACGGCGATCGTCGTGTGGTATCAGCACGCGATTGCCCAGTTCGGCGTGATCGGCTGGCGAGGCCGGGGGCCGCTCGACCCCGTGCATCTCGTCAACGTGGCGAGCTTCACTCCGCTCGTGATCGG
>DAIOWK010000415.1:0-2978 GCA_036758525.1 Myxococcota bacterium | reverse complement strand
GAGGGGATTCGTGCAAAGCTCGCCGAGACAGCGCCGACGGCTTTGCCGGTGAGCTTCAGCGTCGAGCCTGACCCCGAGCACGGCGGCTCGACCCTGCTCGCGGAGACGCGCCGGGCGGGCGTCGTCTACCGCACTTCCTTCAACGCGGAGTTCGTCCGATCGCCGGACTACCAGCGCCTGGGCATCCTGGCTGCGCAGATGACGGAGCTCGGCCAGGGTCCCTTCCACATCTCGGGGACCGGCGCCGAGCAGGACGCGGCCGCAGCGACGCCGGTCCTTCTCCTGCAGCGCGTCCTTGAGCTGGGACAGAAGGGGCTGTCGGTGCAGCGCTACAAGGGTCTCGGCGAGATGAATCCCGAACAACTGTCGGACACCACCATGGATCCAGCCAAGCGCACGCTCTTGCAGGTGCGAATCGAGGATGCGTACGAGGCCGATGAGATGTTCAGCAGGCTGATGGGCGACGAAGTCGAGCCCCGCCGGGAGTTCATCGAGCGCAACGCCCTCGACGCACAGAACCTCGACATCTAGGCACACAGGAAGTCGCGTGGCGAGCGAACCCTCCGAGACCCCCGAATCCGAAGACGAGCTCCCGAGCGGCGCAGGGGGTACCCCGCCGCCCACGGGAGCGCTCCAGCCCGTGAATATCGAGGACGAGGTCCGGCGCTCATTCCTCGACTATTCGATGTCGGTGATCATCAGCCGTGCCCTGCCCGACGTCCGGGACGGCCTCAAGCCTGTCCACCGGCGCATCCTCTATGCCATGCAGCAGGAGGGGCTGCTCGCCGCGCGACCCTACTCCAAGTGCGCGGGTGTAGTGGGTGAAGTGCTGAAGCACTACCACCCCCACGGCGATGGCGCGGTCTACGACGCGCTGGTGCGCCTGGTCCAAGATTTCTCGTTGCGTTACCCGCTGATCGATGGCCAGGGCAACTTCGGTTCCATCGACGGCGATCCCGCCGCCGCCTACCGCTATACCGAGTCGCGTCTCCATCCTCTGGCGGAGGAGATGCTTCGCGACATCGATCGCGACACGGTCGACTTTGTCCCGAACTTCGATGGCTCGACAACGGAGCCAGTGGTTCTCCCGACACCCTTTCCGAACCTCTTGGCCAACGGATCGACCGGTATCGCTGTCGGCATGGCCACGAACGTGCCCCCCCACAACCTGCGCGAGCTCGTAGACGCACTCGTGCTCGAGGCCCGCAACCCGGGCTGTACGCTGGACGATCTGCTCGAAAAGATGCCGGGTCCGGACTTCCCGACGGGTGCCATGATCTGCGGTCGCGAGGGCATTCGCGACGCCTACTCGACGGGCCGAGGGCTCATCACCGTGCGCGCCCGCGCCACGACCGAGGAGACCAAGCGCGGCGCGCGCATCGTCGTGACCGAGATCCCCTACCTCGTGAATAAGGCCACGCTCCTGGAGCGTATCGCGGAGCTCGTGCGCGAGAACAAGGTCGACGGCGTGACGGACCTGCGCGATGAGTCGAACCGCCAGGGGATGCGGATCGTGATCGAGCTTCGGCGCGACGCGCCCGAGGACGTGATCCTAAACCAGCTCTACAAGCTCACGCCGCTTCAGACCACATTCGGTGTCAACCTGCTTGCGCTCGTGAACGGGCGCCCCCAGACGCTGATGCTGAAGGAAGCGCTCCGTCTCTTCATCGACTTCCGCAGGGAGACCGTGGCGCGCCGGGCGGCCTACGATCTCGCCCAGGCGGAGGCCCGGGCACACCTGCTCGAGGGTTTCGCGATCGCCCTCGACAATCTGGACGCGATCATCGCGCTGATCCGCGGGGCCGAGGACGCGAACGCGGCGCGCGGCGAGCTCATGACGCGCTTTGCGCTCTCCGAGCGACAGGCCCAGGCGATTCTCGACATGCGCCTGCGTGCCCTTACGGCCCTCGAGCGCCAGAAGATCGTCGACGAGCTGGCCGAGGTGCGCGCAAAGATCGCGGATCTGAAGGATCTGCTGGGGAGCGATAGCCGCGTGCTCGACGTGATCGTGACCGAGCTCAGCGAGATCCGGGAGCGCTTCGGGGACGAGCGGCGCACCGAGATCACCGGGCCCGTCGAGAGCTTCACCACGGAGGACCTGATCGTCGAGGAGGACATGGTCGTCACCATGTCGCACCTGGGCTACGCGAAGCGCAACGCCGTGGCGCAGTACCGAGCGCAGCGACGGGGCGGCAAGGGTGTCACGGGGATGGACACCCGGGAAGAGGATTTCGTCGAGCACCTGTTCGTGGCGTCGACCCACGCGTACATCCTGTTCTTCTCCAACAAAGGACGCGTGCACTGGCTGAAAGTCCACGAGCTCCCCCAGGTGGGACGTGCCGCCCGCGGCAAGGCGCTGGTGAATCTCCTGCAGCTCGGAGAAGGTGAACGCATCCAGGCCCTTTTACCGGTGCGACGTTTCGACGAGCGGGGATACGTTCTCTTGTGCACGCGAAAGGGCGTGATCAAGAAGACCGACCTCGACGCCTACGCCAATCCGCGCCGCGGTGGGATCATCGCCATCAATCTCGAGGAAGGGGACGAAGTGATCGCGGCCCGCCGGACGATGGGCAGCCAGGAGGTGCTGATCGCCTCGCGAAACGGCAAGTCGATCCGCTTCCCGGAGACACAGGTCCGGCCGATGGGCAGGGCCGCAACCGGCGTGCGGGGCATTCTGCTTTCCGAGTCCGATGAGGTCGTCGGAATGGAGATTCTTTCACCGGGGGCCACCATCCTGACCGTCACCGCCAAAGGCTACGGCAAGCGCACGCCGCTCGATGACTACCGCAAGCAGAATCGCGGCGGCCAAGGGGTGATCACGATCCGCACGAGCGATCGCAACGGGCCGGTGATCGGCGTGGCGCAGGTCATGGACCCGGATGAGGTCATGCTGATTACGAACGGTGGCAAGGTGCTGCGCTGCCGGGTGAGCGGCATCTCGACCATGGGACGCGTGACGCAAGGCGTGCGCCTCATGG
>DAIOWK010000414.1:0-2998 GCA_036758525.1 Myxococcota bacterium | reverse complement strand
CCGGCGCGTCGAGCGAGAGATCGGGCTCCGCGAGGCGCTGCTCCATGTCGCGGACCTCAGACTCCGGAACCTCGAGCCGCTCCGCGATCAGCCGCGGTTCGACGTCGAAGCCCTGCCGCTCGAGCTCGCGCTTCTCGCGGTTCAGGCGGAAGAAGAGCTTGCGCTGCGCGCGCGTCGTGCCAAGCCGTACCAGACGGATATTGTCGAGCAGGTACTTCAGGATGTACGCGCGAATCCAGTACGCGGCGTACGAGGAAAGTTTCACGCCCTGGTAGGGGTCGTAGCGCTTCACGGCCTGAAGCAGTCCAACGTTCCCCTCTTGGATGAGATCGAGAACGTTCGTCCAGGCGCGGCGGTAGTCCATGGCGATCTTCACCACCAGGCGGAGGTTCGCGAGTACCAGTTCTCGCGCGGCGTCCAGATCCCCCTGTTCGACCAGGCGGACGGCAAGCCGGTGTTCTTGGTCGCGATCGAGCGGAGGGTGGCGCCGAAGCTGCGCAAAATATCGCGAGAGCGTGTCTGCCCGCTCGATCCCCACGGACGAATCCTGGAGCGCCGGGAGGGCGTGCCCACCCGGTGTCTCGGCGCGCTCGGGCGTCTCGACCGCGTTTTCCTCGGGATCGCGCTGGCTCACTCGGATTGCGTGACCTCGCTGCCGAGCGTAGCAAGCGAAACGGGGAGGAGACGCCTAGGCGTTCTCCTCCCCGCTTCGCAGTCAGCGCCGTGGGGCGCTGCGTTCTACTTGTGGAAGGTGCGGATGTACGCGATCACGTTCTGGATATCGGCGTCCGAAAGGGTGCCGCCCCAGGGTGCCATGAGCGGGGAGCCGCCGTACACGCCCGCACCGTTCTTAATCACGTTGGTCAGCGCGGCGTCGCTGCCCGGCTTGCCGTCCTTCGCGGCGTCGAACTTGAACTTGGCCTCGGTAAAGTCTCGCGGATGCGGGTTCAAGGCTGCGCCTACGGGCCCGTCCCCCTTGCCGCCTTCCCCGTGACAGGAAGCGCAGTTGGTCGTGAAGATCACCTTGCCCTTGGCGGCGTCGCCCGCGGCGTGCGCTGCGGTGACAAGGCCGACGGCAATCAAGGCCGCGAGGGCGCCACCCCCGACGATTCGGCTGAACCTCACACCGAAGCTCTGATGGATGCCGCGACTCATCGACTCTTTTCTCCCTCTAGAGGCTCGGCCCGTTTGCCGGCCCGTGAAAACGGCGCGGAGCTTAGACAGCGGTGCTGCGCGCGTCAAACAAGCGGTGGTCTCGCAAAGCAGGGTCTTCTTGTGAGCGAAAGGCGCCTTTCTGCACATCCCAGGATCAGGCGATCGGACCGCCCCGCCATTCGCGCAGACACTCGAGCAGCAGCCGCACGCCCACCCCCGTCGCGCCGCGGGGCTGGTAGGGGCCAGGCTTTTCCGTGTAGGCGGTGCCCGCGATATCGACGTGTACCCAGGGGGTCTCACCGACGAAGTTCCACAGGAACGCGGCGGCGGTCAAGGCGCCGCCGTCCCGACCACCGGTGTTCTTGAGATCCGCGACGTCGCCGCGGATGTGCTCCCGATGCTCCTCCCAGAGCGGCATGGGCCACGCGCGTTCTGCGGTCGCCTCCCCGGCCGCTCGCAGCCGCTCCACCAACCGTTCGTTGTTCCCGAACAGACCGCTGCACCACTTGCCGAGCGCTACGACACACGCCCCTGTCAGGGTGGCGAGATCGATCAGGGCATCGGGCGCATGTTCCGTGCGGGCCAGGTGGAGCGCATCCGCCAGAACCAGCCGCCCTTCGGCATCGGTGTTGAGCACTTCGATCGTCTTGCCCGAGCCCGCCGTGACGACGTCGCCTGGACGATAGGCTGCGCCGCTTGGCATGTTCTCGGCGGCGGCGATGATGCCGACGATATGGAGTGGGAGCTTTAGCAGTGCTGCGGCGCGCAGCGCGCCGATCACGGCGGCCCCGCCAGACATGTCGTGCTTCATCTCGTGCATGCCCGCACCGGGCTTGATCGAGATGCCCCCCGAGTCGAAGGTGATGCCCTTACCGATCAGGCAGACCCTCGGAAGGCGCCGGCCGGAGGCGACTTTTTTCGAACGCTGCGCCCCGGCGCGGCGGGGAGCGCCGCGCGGTCGGTGCTCGAGCACGATCATGCGGGGCGGGTTCTGGCTGCCCTGTCCCACCGCGAGGATCGCGCCGAGCTTGCGGCGCTTGAGTTCGGCCACGTCGAGCACCTGGCAGGTGAGACCAACCTCTTTCGCCACGCGCTGCGCTTCGTGCGCAAGGGCCAAAGGAGGGAGCGCGTTGGCCGGCGCGTTCGAGAGGTCGCGGGCTACGTTCTGCGACTCGCCGAGCACGACACCCGCATCCCGCCCGGGGCGCGCCGCCCGCGCTGCGCCGGCGCCATCGAACACGAGGGAGACGCTCGAGACGGCAGCGCGGCTGTCCTCGTTGCGCGTTTGGTAGGTGTCATAGCGGTAGCCGGCCAGGATCGCGCCCTCGCTCAGGGCTTGACCCACGGCGAAAGGGCGCAGCCTGCGCACCAGGGGAGCGACCAGAGCGACCGAAGCGCCGCGACGGGCCGCGGCGGCCGCGACCGCAGCGCCAGCGGCACGGCGGAGCGCCTCCGCGTCGGCCTGGGCTTCGGGGCCAAGGCCGAGGAGCAAGACGCGTTTCGGTGCAGCTCCAGGTTCCGGATAGAGCAGGAGGCTCTCGCCGCGTTTGCCCTGGAAGTCCCCCGTGCTGAGCGCGGCGGAGATCCGCCCCCCGAGGGCCTGGTCGATCCTGGCGTGCCGGGGTGTGAGCCTGGGTTTACCCGATTCGGTCTGGAACAGCGGAAGGGCGAGCACATCCACCGCCGCTCGAGCCGGATCGTACGATTCCACGGTCACCTGCATGTGCGCTCCTCGCTTTGACGTGCTTGGTTGAAGCGTTCTCGAGCCTTCCCTAAGGTTCCACCGCACGGGGGTTCGGCGCCTCGAAGGCGCGAGAGGGCTATGTCGTTAGTCATCGTCGGG
>DAIOWK010000413.1:0-3007 GCA_036758525.1 Myxococcota bacterium | reverse complement strand
ACCCAGATTGCGCGCAAGGGCGGGATCGAAGGAACCTCACTCGCGGAGAGCGCGCTCGAGATCGTTTTGGCCGACGCCCTGGTGCACGGCATGGGGGGCCAGCTCACCCTCGACGCCTCCGGGGCCGAGGAGACCGTGATTGTGCTTGACCTGCCCGCCTGAGGTCCCCTGCTGCGCGCGTGGTAGATTGCCTGCCGCATGGCCCGGGTGCTGATCGTTGATGACGACTCTGGCGTCCAGGAATCCCTGCGGATGCTCCTCAAGGACGAGTGCGAGGTCGCAACCGCGAGCACGGTCGACCTCGCCCTTGAGGAAATCGCCGCAAAGGCTCCCGATCTCATCCTGCTCGACGTCGTGATGCCCGTGAGAAGTGGCCTTGAGCTCCTCGCGGAGCTCACGGAGCGTGGGAAGCTCCCGCCGGTGATCGTCCTTTCCGCGACCAAAACCGTGGCCACTGCCGTGGAGGCCATGAAGCTCGGCGCTGCCGACTATGTGACCAAGCCTTTCGAAACCGACGCCCTGCGGCTCAAGGTGCGGCGGCTTTTGGAGCGCAGCGAGCTCGAGCGCGAGGTGGCAAGGCTGCGCGACGAAGTGCGGCGGCGCACGCGCCTTGGCCGCATGATCGGACGCAGCGATAGCATGCAAGAGGTCTTCCGCACGGTGGAGCGCGTCGCGCAGGCCCGGGTGAGCGTGCTCATCACCGGCGAGAGCGGAACCGGCAAGGAGCTCGTCGCGCGCGCGCTCCATGATCTCGGTCCGCGTCGCAGCGGGCCGTTCGTGGCGATCAACTGCGCGGCAATCCCCGAGGGTCTCATCGAAGCGGAGCTCTTCGGGCACGAACGTGGCGCATTCACCGACGCAAGAGAGCGTCGCCTCGGCCGCTTCGAGACCGCGTCGGGCGGAACCCTCTTCTTGGACGAGATCGGGGAGCTTTCGGCGAGCGTGCAGGCGAAGCTCTTGCGCGCGCTCCAAGAACGCACGATCGAGCGCCTCGGCGGGACCATGCCAATCGAGGTGGATGTGCGCGTCGTGGCGGCGACAAACCGCGACATCGAGCAGGAGGTTGCCTCCGGTCGCTTCCGCTCCGATCTCTACTACCGCATCCACGTGGTGCCAATTGCGCTGCCTCCGCTGCGCGAGCGGCGTGAGGACGTGCGACTGCTTGTCGAAGACTTTCTTGCCCGGGCGAGTCACGAGGCCGGTCGCAAAGCCATGCGGGTGGACCCCGCGGCACTCGCAGCGCTCGAGCGCTACCCCTGGCCGGGCAACGTGCGGGAGCTCGAGAATGCGATCGAGCGGGCCGTCGCCCTCGCGGACGACGATGTCGTGAAAGTCGAGGATCTACCCCCCGAGATCGCCCGCGCCGAGCGAATCGGCAGTCTGCGCGAACGGGTGCGGGCGGGGGGGCTTGGTCTCGAGGACGCAGTGGCGCGTTTCGAGGCCGATCTCCTCCTTGAAGCGTTGGAGCGTGCGGGCTGGAACCAGACCCGTGCCGCCGAGGCGCTTTCGATCACGCGGCGTTTGCTGAAACTCAAGATGGACCGCTTCGGGCTTGCTCCTCCCCAGGAAGCGGATGCTGTTCGATCTGGAACATCCTAGGATTTTCATTCTGAAACAGGATCTTAGATTACAGAGTTGCGGGCTTCTACCGCTCGGAACGTTCGATTTGGAACATTTTCGGGGCTGAGCCAGCGCCTCGAAGTGTGGTCTCCAGAGCACGAATTCATTCTTTAAATCAGCGTTTTACGGAGACCCCTGCGCCCGCGCACCAAGCCTGGCACGGGGCTTGCGGTGTGAGCGCTATCACAGAGTCTGGAAGGGAGGTGAGTCATGCAAGCGCTTCTCGAAAGACCGACCGTCCTAGTGGTGGACGATGAGCGCGGTCCCCGCGAGTCCCTGCGCATGATCCTCGAGCCCGCCCACCGTGTGCTCCTCGCCGCGAACGGTTTCGAGGCCCTCGAAGTCCTGCGGACGACCTCTGTCGATGTGGTGAGCCTCGATCTCAACATGCCGGGGATCAAGGGCACGGAACTCATGTCGACCCTGCGCAGTGAGTTTCCTCAGGTCGAGGTCGTGGTGATTACCGGCTACGGCACGGTTGAAACCGCGACCCTCGCCATCCGCTACGGGGTCTCCGACTATCTTCAAAAGCCTTTCGACGTGGTGCAGGTCACCGCGGCCGTCGGCCGAGCCCTCGAACGCCGCCGCGGCCAGCGCCAGCTCATGGCATTTCTCGAGGCCCTGGGCGCCGTTTTGGGCCGCGAACGGGATGTGCGCGTGCTACTCGCAGAGGTCGCGCGAAGCCCAAGGCTCCGGGGGAGCGTGGGTGAGGTGATGGACCAGGCGGGGCGCCAAGCACGGGTTCACGAGAATGAGCCGGCGCGGACCACTGCCTTCTTGGAGGTGCTCGCCGAGACGATTGAGAGCCAGGACCCCTACATGCGAGGCCATGCCCGCCGCGTGGCCTTCTATGCGAGCCTTCTGGCCGAGCGCATCTGTCTTTCTACAAAAGAACAGGAACAGGTTCGCATTTCTGCATTTCTCCATGATCTTGGGAAGATCGGCGTTCCCACGGAGCTCCTGAGGCGCCCGGGCGCCCTCGAGCCGACCGAGCGAGGGATCGTTGAGCGCCACTCCGAGATCGGAGCCCGCCTGGTCGAGCCCCTCGGCATCGCGAGCGCCGTCGCCGGGGCCATCCGCCACCACCACGAGTGGTGGGACGGCAGCGGCTACCCGGACGGGCTGCACGGCGACGAGATCCCCCTCGCCGCACGCATCGTCCACCTCGCCAATGCCTTCGACGCGATGACCTGTGACCGGCCCTACCGCCGCGCGCTGCCGCGGGATGTGGTCATCCGGGAGCTCCATCGCTTCGCCGGAGTGCAGTTCGATCCGGGGCTCACGAAGGAATTTCTCGCGCTCGTCGAATCGGGGGCATGTGACGTGGATCTGGAGGTCGTGGCAGAGGCAGTCGCTGGGGTGGGGGGCTGGAAGGAGTCGGCCGGTT
>DAIOWK010000412.1:0-3027 GCA_036758525.1 Myxococcota bacterium | reverse complement strand
CGGGGATAAGATCCGAGGCGGCGATATAGATGAACATGCCCGCGGTCGCGGTCAGGAACCAGCCGAGGTGAGCCTGCACGAGGCTCTTCAATCCAAAGCACGCGAGGACGCCGACGAGCGCAGTCAGGCCCGAGAGGAAATTCACGATCAGCGCGTTCCGCGGGGAGAGCTTACTGCGGATCAGGATCGCGTAATCCGCGATCTCGTGAGGAATCTCGTGCGCGACCACCGCGATGGTCGTCGCGATCCCAAGGGATGGGCTGGCAATGAAGCTCGCAGCAACGACGACGCCATCGATGAAATTGTGTACGCCGTTTCCGATGAGAACCATGTACCGCGACGCCATCGCGCGGTTGTCCTCGTGTGCGTGGAATCCTTGCAGAAACCGCTCGAGGAAAAAGAATCCAATCATCGCCACAAGGGTGGCAACGAAGATGTTGCCGTCTCCGCGCGCTGTCTCGACCGCCTCCGGAAAGAGCTCGAGGAACACTGTCGAGAGAAGGATGCCGGCGGCAAGGCTTAGGAGCAGCACTTGGCGCCGCTCGCTCCAGAGGTCGGAGAATGCGAAGACGATGGCTACAAATGAGGTGGCGCTGACGAGAGCCGTGGCAATCAGCGACTGGGCGAGCGGGGACAATGATGGGAGTCCTTGGTTGCGACCAGATGCGGTCGATCGAGGACCCTAGCTCAGGATCCCTCCGGACGGGTTGCCGGACGGGAGGCCGCGGTCCTCCGCTGCCGATAGGGCTCCCAGAAAGGAACCTCTGGAGGGGAAGGTGTGCGAACAGGCTTCGGTTTCCAGCTGGGCTCGATGCGAAGGGAACTCGCGCTCGAGCCAAGCGTTAACGAGAGGGATCCCTTGAAGGCCCGGTAGGCGCCGGATCGTGTCGTCGATCTTTTGCGCCGCGGCACGTCCTTCCGGATTCGAGAACAGGTAGTCGGCGATGAAGCGTGTCTCCTGGCGGGGCTGGACGCCACTTCCCACCGGAGCCCAGAAATTCTCGATCAAGAAACGTGTCCAGCGCGCCGCCGCGGGTACACGAAGCCGGCGCTCGGCCTGTTTGAAATAGAAGGAGAGGTGGCGGCTCTCGTCTCGCACGATACGCGCGAGCAGCTCCGAGAGCACGGGGTGGTGCGCCACCGTGGCAAGTCGCCGGTATCCGATGAGGGTGGTGAGCTCATTGAGTGCACCCCAGGTCATGTGTACCGCGACGAAGTTCTTCCAGGCGCGTGAAAGGAAAGCGGTTGCCTGCTCCTCAAGCCAAGGACGAATTCCCGCCTTTGAACGTGGCGTTGGGCGTGAAATCCGATGGCCGGCGGCGGCGAGGAAGCGATCTAGGGCGCGACCGTGGAAGGTCTCTTCGTAGATCCAGCACGAAAGGAAGGTGGCCACTTCGGGTTCATCAATCGCGCGTGTGGCGAGGAGCTGACGAAGATAAACGATGGTGTGACTCTCGATGTCCTGCATATAGCGGAGCGTCCGAAGTGCTTCCGGAGCAAGCGGATATTTCGACACGCGGTCGAAAGGGATGCCCGAGAGATCGAGGGCGCGCGAGCGGTCCGCGTACGCGTCGAGATCAAACTCTTCCATGCACGGAGGTACGCACCACCGGCGCAGCTGGATGTGGCGAGCCGCGCTGCCTTCCGGCGGCCCCCCGGGCCGCGTCGCAGGACGCTCGGTCGCCGGTCGAGGACGAACCAAGCCCCAGCCCCCGATCCGCCCCCGTGGCCGCTCGTGGGAGCGGAGGGGCCCGAAGCGAATCCGAAGCTCGCGGGAACCCGTCGGCCCTCGAGCGGATCGGGGGCCGACGGGCTTCGGCGCCGGTATGCGAGCCGCCGCCCCCGATGCCCATTTCTGGCTCACCGGCCGCCCCGAGCCTCGGCCTGGGGCCTCAGGTCCGGCTTGCCCGCGCCCAATTTCTCCAATAATCTTGCGTGTCTACCGAGGTCAGGTCGTCTTGCCCAGCGAGCTTCGAGCAGGCCAGATCGTGCACGTGGGGCACGGCGTGGGCGCGTTCGTGCACCGTCGCCTGCCGTCCCACTGCCTCCGTACGCCCACACGCTCGCCGGCAGTGCCGGAGCTTGAGCGGCTGCTCCGGGGTCTCGATCTCCACACGGTTTGTGAGGAGGCCCGTTGCCCGAACCGGGGCGATTGCTGGGCCCGCGGCCACGTCACTTTTATGCTCCTCGGCGCGATCTGCACGCGCGCATGCCGGTTTTGCGCGGTGGCCACAGGGCGGCCCACGAGCGGGCCAGATCCGGCTGAACCTGCGCGCGTGGCGAGCGCTGTGGCCGCGCTGGGTCTACAACACGTCGTGCTGACTTCGGTCAATCGCGACGATCTCCAAGACGGAGGAGCGGGCCATTTCGCCGCTGCAGTTCGAGCGATCCGCCTGCAAAGCAGGACGGCGACCGTGGAGGTACTGACCCCTGACTTCCAAGGCAGTCTCGTCGCGGTGGAGAGCGTGTGCGCGGCGGAGCCAGACGTCTACAACCACAACATTGAGACCGTACCCCGCCTGTACCGGCGGGTGCGACCCGGGGCGCGCCTCGAGCGCTCCCTCGCGGTACTTGCCCACGCGAAGCAGCTGCGGCCCCAAGCGATCGTGAAGTCCGGTCTGATGGTGGGGCTTGGAGAGACTCACGAAGAGGTCTTGGAGGTGTTGCGGGCGCTACGTAGGGCAGGAGTCGAGAGCGTGACAATCGGCCAGTACCTGCGCCCGTCGCGCCTGCACCTGCCCGTGGAGCGGTACTGGGATCCGGAGGAATTTGATCGGCTCGAAGAAGAAGGGAGGGCGCTCGGATTCCTGCACGTCGCGAGCGGCCCGCTCATCCGTTCCTCGTACAATGCCGAAGAAACCCTGCGAACGGCTCGGAGCCGGTCGATCGTCCACCCTTCCCCTGTCGCTTGAGAGGAGAGCATGTCCCCGCGCGTCCGTCACGACTTCCATAAGCTCAACCGGCTCCCGCCCTACGTCTTCGCCGAGGTGATCGCGCTGATGACGGCGGCGCGCCGCGCGGGCGAGG
>DAIOWK010000411.1:0-3041 GCA_036758525.1 Myxococcota bacterium | reverse complement strand
AGCGCAGCCAGCCCACCGGCTCGCGATACGGCGCTTCGTCTGCCACCGCCTCGAGCTTCGCGCCGAGCGCCGCGAGCCGGCTCTCGATCTGCTCCAAGCCCAGCAGGTGATCGTCCGGGACCGCCTGGTCCGCCGCGTACTCGAGTCGCCGGCCTCGCAGCCACCCATGGTGCGCCTGCGTCCAGGCCCTGCGTCCCGGCGTCCAGCGTACTCCCCGGCGCAACAGAAGCTTCGACAGTCGGTGCCGCATGCGGATCTGATCCCGCTTCACGGCCTCGCGTGCCCGGTCTCGCACCGCTTCCTGCTCTGCGGTTGGCGCGTACACCTCGGTCAGCAGCCCCGCTCCCAAGAGTTCCGCCAGCTTCCGCGCGTCGCGGCGGTCCGTCTTGATTCGGTCCCCGGGCTTTACCGGGATCAGCGCCGGCGCCACCACCACGCACCTAACACCCAACCCCTCGAGCTCCCGCGTCAGGCCGTAGCCCAATGGACCGGCCTCGTAGCAACACGTCACCGGACCCGCTGCCCGCTGCACGAGCCGCCGTGCCCAGCGCCGGATCACCTCCGGCGTATTCGCGAACGGATCCTCGGCAGCCTTCTCCACGCCCGGCAACAGCGCCGCCGCATGGATCGTCTCCTGGTGGGCATCGAGACCGATGTAGGTGATATCCTTCGCCACGACCGGCTCCTTTGCGTGCGGCTCTGCCGCCCTCGGGCGGTAACCCGCGGAAATGGGCCTCACGGCCCCGTCCTCAGTTTCGACGGAGCACGACACTCGCAAACGGAGTCGGTCGCTCCATATGGTCTAGACCGACTAGGCCCGTCTCGGGCTTTCGGGAAGCGGGTATCAGGGAGCGGTCAGTCGCGCTCGCCTAGGAGCCCAGCAGCGTTCTTCTACTCGTACGCGGGCCCCGCGTTAGAGTTCGTCTGCGCGGCTTTGGAAAGGTACTTCCTGGGTCGCATTCCCCTCTTTCTGGGTGCGAACGAGGCCAGTCCCCAGGTGTCGCCAGCTTGGGGCTACCTTCCGCGCGGTGCCAAATCACTGCACACTGTGTTGGACCGAACGGGAGGTGAGATTCATGCGTACGAAGTTTCGAGTCGCGACAAGCGCTGCGGCGATGTGGCTCCTTCTGCACGCGGGCGTATCGCAGGCGGCGAGCTTACAGGAGATCAATCGGGGCGTTACGGCGGCGCTCGCGAGTCTCTACACGACCTCGCCCGGAGCACGGGCGCTCGCGGCCAAGGCCAAAGCGATCCTTGTCTTCCCCGAGATCGTGAAGGGCGGTTTCATCGTCGCCGGCCAGTACGGCGATGGGGCGCTGCGCAAAGGTAACAAGACAGTGGCGTACTACCGATCCGTCGCCGCGTCCTACGGTTTCCAAGCCGGCGTCCAGGCCTTCAGTTACGCGCTCTTCTTCATGGATGAGGAGTCACTTTCCTACCTCGCCAAGAGCGACGGCTGGGAATTGGGCATCGGCCCGAGCATCGTGATCGTGGACGAGGGTATCGCCAAGAATCTCTCGACGACGACTCTCCAGAAGGGTGTCTACGCCTTTATCTTCGGCCAGGAGGGGTTGATGGCTGGCGCCGGGCTGCAGGGAACGAAGATCACACGGATCCATCCCGGACGTTGAACCGGGCGTAGTCGCTGCCGAATGCCCGTATCGCTCGATGCCACACCCTGAAGTGTCCGAGAATCAATGCTAGCTGATTGCAGCCCAGGTGCCCGGGATTCTTTGAATCATTCACCTGCGGCCACGCGCCAGCGTCGCGACATTGAGACGCTCCTCGAGGGCGCTCTCATAGCCGCTACCTGGCGGCGCCCTGAGATCACAACGATTCTGGGGCTCCCCTTTCCTCAGCCGCTTCCGAGGTGGTGGACCGTGTTGGAGAGGATGTCCGTCCCACTCTGGGACACACCGCGTGACCTTCCCCGTGGCCCGACGCCCCGGAGATCTCGGCGCGGGGAGGAGAGACGGCCTCGGCGACGGACGCTCGCGGGCGCTTCCCCCGTAGTTGCGACGAACAGGCGGTATCCCGGGCACTCAAGGATGGATCCCGAACGATGGGGTCGCGCGCGGGAGATATCCCCCATGCCTCGATTCGGCTGTATGCTGGCCGCATGACCTGCAGAGCCTGCGGGCACGGGAATCGCTCAGAGGCGCGCTTCTGCGAGGATTGCGGCGCCCCCCTCGCCCGGGTCTGCGCGAGCTGCGGCGCGGAGCTGCGCGCTGCAGCTCGCTTCTGCGATGCGTGCGGGCATGCCGCGGCCGCCTCCACCTCCGCGAACGACGCTGCCGTGCCGCGAAGCTACACGCCCACCCACCTGGCACAGCGCATCCTTCGGCAGCGCTCGTCACTCGAGGGCGAGCGCAAGCACGTGGCGGTGCTCTTCGCCGACGTCATCGGTTTCACTCCGATCTCCGAGCGTACCGACCCTGAACAGATGCACGCGATCATGGAGCGCTTCTTCGATGTCCTTCTTGCCGAGGTTCACCGGTTCGAAGGCACGGTGAACCAGTTCACCGGTGACGGGATCATGGCCCTTTTTGGCGCGCCGCTCGCCCTCGAAGACGCCCCACGATGCGCGGGGATGGCGGCCCTGGCGATGCAACAAGGGGTGGAACGCCTGCGACAGGAGCTTCTCACGTCCACGGGTCTCGACTTCCGGATGCGCGTTGGCATCCATACCGGGCTCGTCGTGGTCGGGAAGATCGGCAACGACTTGCGGATGGACTACACCGCGATAGGCGACACGACGAACCTCGCGGCGCGTCTCCAGGCACTGGCGCCGGCGGGTTCGATTCTCATCTCCGAGGCCACCCAACGCCTCGTGGCGGGTTATTTTGATACGCGCGATTGTGGCGAACTGGCGGTCAAGGGCCGGGCGGCCCCGGTGCGCGCGTTCGAGGTGCTTGCCGACCGAGCCGAGCGCCGCCGCATCGACGTGCTCGCCGACGTGGGACTGACGCCCCTCGCCGGGCGCGAGCGCGAGCTTGCTGCGCTGCGCGAGGCCTTCGCGGCGGCATCCGCCGGTCAAGGCC
>DAIOWK010000410.1:0-3051 GCA_036758525.1 Myxococcota bacterium | reverse complement strand
CTGGTCGACGACCGAGTTCGGGTTCATCGAGCTCGCAGACGCGTATGCCACGGGCTCGAGCCTGATGCCGCAGAAGAAGAACCCGGACGTCCCGGAGCTCGTACGTGGCAAGACCGGTCGGGCGATCGGGAACTTGGTCTCGCTGCTCACCGTGATGAAGGGGCTCCCCCTCGCCTACAACCGAGACCTGCAGGAGGATAAGGAGCCGGTGTTCGACACAGCGGCGACGCTCTCGGGCGCGCTTGGCGTGATGGCTGGTGCGCTGGCGACATTGCGGGTGCGAGTGGCCCGCATGCGCGATGCCGCACGGGATCCAATGCTCCTCGCGACTGACCTCGCCGAGGCCTTGGTGCGAGCAGGAGTCCCCTTCCGCGAAGCGCACGAGGCCGTGGGACGGACCGTGGCCCATTGCCTCGAGAAGGACCTGGACCTGCGCTCCCTAACACGCGAGGATCTGAGGGCGTTCCATCCGGCCTTCCCTGCCGCCGCCGCGGAGCTGCTCTCGCTCGAGCGTGCCCTTGAAGAGCGCAACCAGATCGGCGCGACGGCGCGGACGTGCGTCGTGGCTGCGCTGGACGAGGCCGAAGGCAACGTGGCAGGGGAGCTGGAGCGGCTGCGGGAGCTCGAAGCAGAGGAGGAGAGACGATGACGCGCGCTCAAAACTGCCGGCGCCTCGGAGCGGCCCTGTGGATTGGGCTCTTCGCAGCGCTCTCGGCCTGCGGCCACTACGGCCCGCCCCTGCGTGTCCTGCCTCCGCCCCCTGACTCCCCCCCCGGCACGCCCGAGGCCGCCATCCCCGAGCTCCCGCCGAAGGCGGTGCCTCCGCCGAGCCACACGCCCACCCCGATGGAGGACGACAGCGAGGGATGGACACCGTGAGCTCCCCGGCCGGCGCTGCGTCCGCGAACCTCTTGGAGGCCTTCCCGCGACGGGCGGGGGCGCTGTGCGCGGAGGAAGTGCCCCTTGCGAAGATCGCCGACGCGGTGGGAACGCCTTGCTTCGTCTACAGCGCAGGCGCGCTGGTCGCGGCCTACGACGCGCTCGACCGCGCCTTTGGCGGCGTCCCGCACACCATCTGTTACGCCCTCAAGGCCAACATGAATCTTGCCGTGGTGCGCACCATCGTGGCGCGCGGGGCGGGCGTGGACGTGACCTCGGGCGGTGAGCTCTTTCGCGCGCTCCGCGCAGGAGCGCCTCCCGGACGCATCGTCTATTCCGGCGTGGGCAAGACGGACGGCGAGATCGACCGCGCCCTCGACGCTGGCATCAAGCTCTTCAACGTCGAGTCCCGGAGCGAGCTGCGTCGTATCGACGCCCGGGCGAGGGAGCGCGGCGTACGGGCTCCGATCGCTTTCCGGGTGAATCCCGACGTCGATCCGAAGACGCATCCCTATGTCTCGACGGGCCTTCGAACCAGCAAGTTCGGGATTCCCATCGCCGAGGCCATGGACGCCTATGCGGAGGCCAAGGCGCTCGACGGCGTGCGCGTCGTCGGTGTGGACTGCCACATTGGCTCCCAGCTCACGCGGATCGAACCCTTCGCCGACGCCCTTTCGCGGGTGCGCAGCCTCGTCGTCGAACTGCGGGCGGCGGGCCACGCCATCGACGTCGTAGACGCCGGCGGGGGGCTCGGCGTCACCTACTCGAACGAAACGCCGCCGCAGGCTTCGGAATATGCCGCGGTCGTGCGGGCAGCGCTCGGGGATTTGGGTTGCGAGATCGTGCTCGAGCCCGGCCGCTTTCTGACTGCGAATGCGGGGGTGCTGGTGACCCGCGTTCTTCTCGAAAAGACGAATGAGGACAAGCGCTTCGTCGTGGTGGACGGCGCCATGAACGACCTCATCCGGCCCGCGCTCTACCAGTCCTTCCAGCCGATTGAGCCCGTCGGTCCGCCCCGGGGTCCAAGCCGCCCGGTCGACATCGTGGGACCGGTCTGTGAGTCCGGGGACTTCCTGGCGAAGGACCGTCCCTTCCCTCCGGTCGAGCGCGGGGATCTCCTCGCGGTGCGGGGCGCCGGAGCCTACGGCTTTGCCATGTCTTCCAACTACAATGCGCGGCCTCGCGCAGCCGAGGTGCTGGTGCGGGGCGAGCGCTTCGCCGTGGTGCGCGAGCGCGAGAGCCTGGAGGATCTCGTGCGCGGGGAGACGATCCCCGGAGAGATCACGGGATGACGCGCCTTCTCGCGTTCACCAAGATGCAGGGCGCGGGCAACGACTTCGTCGTGCTCGATGCCCTCCGGGATCCTCTTCCGCCGATCGAGCCCATCGCGAAGCGCCTCTGTGACCGGCGATTCGGTATCGGCTGCGACCAGCTCCTCGTGGTCCGACCTTCCCATTCCGCGGATTTTCGGATGGATATCTTCAATCCCGACGGATCGCGTGCGGAGATGTGCGCAAACGGGATCCGCGCCTTCTTCAAGTATCTGCATGACCGCGGACACACGACAAAGGACGAGGTCGCGATCGAGACGCCGGCGGGGATTGTGCGACCCCGCTCTGCCGCGGGCGGCCTCGTGCGCGTCGATATGGGCCCGCCCTTTCTCGCGCCCGCCAAGATCCCGACCACGCTCGGCCAAGGGGACGGTCCCGTGCTCGATGTTTCCCTCGACGTGGACGGCCAGCGCGTCACACTCTCGAGCGTGGGCATGGGGAACCCCCACGCCATCCTCTTCGTCGAGAACGTGGATGCGGCGCCGGTGGAGACGCTCGGGCCGCAGATCGAACACCACCCCGCGTTTCCCAACCGCACCAACGTCGAGTTCGTGGAGCTGGTGGCGCGCGACCGGGTGCGGCAGCGTACCTGGGAGCGGGGAACTGGCGAGACACTGGCTTGCGGCAGCGGGGCCTGCGCGGTGGCGGTGGCAGGTATTTTGCGGGGCGTGACGGAGCGCGCGCAGACCGTGGTGCTGCGCGGCGGCGAGCTCAAGCTTGAGTGGCGGGGCGATGGGGGGCACGTCTATATGACGGGTCCCGCGGCGGAAGTTTTCACGGGCCAAATCCTCCTCGAAGGAGAGTGAGCGTGTTCCAGGGGGTTCTGACAGCACTGGTGACG
>DAIOWK010000409.1:0-3069 GCA_036758525.1 Myxococcota bacterium | reverse complement strand
GGTTGCGGAGGCCCGGATGGGCCTGCGAGATCATGTGGGTGAAGGGATGCGGAAAGGAGCGCGTGGGACTCCAGGGCATGGTGAACATGATCTGGAGCGGAGCGTGGAGCGCCTGCGCTACGTGGATGTGTCCCTGGCTCGGGGGATTCGCGATCACCGCGTCGGCCACGAAGGGGGCTGCGTCGGGATGGCTGGGATCGGGCTCGGTGCAGGCGGCCCAGGTGGAGGCGAGGATCTCGGCCATTACCTGCCGCTTGCGCGGCACCTGCTCGAGGAGCTGACTGGGCCGGAGCGGGATCAGCCGGCCACCCGTCATTACCATGTACTCCATGAGCTCCCGAGGATCGCCGGCCAGCGGAAAGAACTCGATGCCGTGGGACTCCACGAACTCGCGGAACACCGCATGGGTCGCGATTCGCACTCGGTGTCCGTCGTCGCGCAAGCGCTGCGCAATGGGCAGGAAGGGCTGTACGTCGCCCCGCGAGCCGACGATTAGGATGGCGATCGAGAGCGAGGGGACCGACGCTGGATCGGCCGGGATCGAATCCCGAGAGCAGGGCGCGGCCTCTGCCAAGTGCTCGCGTTCTTTCGTATGCGCGTCGTCGAGCTCAATCTCGAGGCGGTCGCCTTCCAGGACCGACGCGCTTCGCACGGCATCGGCGAGCAGGGCTCGCAGGCGCGCATGCTGAAGCCTGCGCTCGAAAAGGAGACGGGCTGATTCCCGCACGTCCATCCGCGGAGCACCTCCGTCGTCGGCGCTCGGAGGTTCGCATTGTCCTTGGTCTGGCCGCCAGTCCCCGTGCCTCCCGCTCAAAGACCACGCCGCGCTCGGCGAACAGAGGAGCCGATTCCGCTCTCCTTCGCGGAAGTGGGCAAAAATCCAACGGCGTCAACACGAGTGCCAGGCACAGCTAGAGCAAGCTCCGTGCCGGCGTGCCGGGAGCCCCGCGAACTAGCTCGCGCCCGTGCCGGCTAGCCCGCAGCGTGCTGCCAAACTGGGTTCCTGATCGTTTGGATGACCAAGGCGAGAGAACGCTGATATCGCACGCCACGTTTAGCACGATCAGCTCCATCAGACCGCCTGCCGCCATCCGAGGCCCGTGAGCGCGCTCCACGGCGCTGCTCCCGAACTTCCCTAGCGACGCGACGCCGATGATCACCGCACGGAGCAGCGCTCGTGAACTCGCCAATCTGTGTCTACCTCCGAGTGAACGCGAAGAAGGCGAGAACAGCACGAGCACCAGGTCCTCGACCTTCGCCCGGGTTCGCGCCCACCAGGGCGGAGTCGTACGGGACGAACGCGGTGAGGAGGAACGTCCCGAGGAGGCGTGGACGCCAGGCAGCGGGAGGGCCACGCACACGACGGCGAAGGTGGTCTGGGTGACGACGCGCCGGGAGTCGCGTTGCAGGACGAGCTGCCGCGCCGCGGGCCGAACGAGCACGAGCATCGCAAAATGAACACTGCCGTGAGCCCCACCGTCACGAGGACGTGACCGACCGCCGCTGCCTGAGCCCCTGCTTCTCGCATATCGCATCTGTGTGGTAGGCGCTTGATACGAACTCGATAAGGCGGAGCGGGGTTGCTGCGGCGATCTCCTCGGGTGAGGGAACACAGTTTCCGGTGAAGTCTCGAGTAGCCAAACGCGCCTCTCCGTACCTCGAACCGGAGGGCTCCTTTTCGCGGAGCTCCCCGAACGCCCAACCACATACGACGACCCTACTTCACTGCGTGGCGCACCCTCTCAAAGAGCGACTGAAGCTGCGATGCCAGGACCCTGCTCCCAATCGATCGCTTGGCGCCGCCGCCGAAGCCCTCGATCTGGTCTGTAGACGTGCGGTTCGCGTACACCACCAGCGTTCCAGACTGTGTCGGGAGGAAGGCGGCAATCGCCTGCTCGGAGTTGTAGCCCGCGCTCGCGTAAAACTGCCGCTGGACGACGATCCAGGCGGCACCATCCGGGATGAAGAGGCTGTGGGTCAGCGCAATCGTCGGCACGTTCTGAGCGGTGAAGTGGCTCCAGCGGAACGCCTCCTCGGTGCCAAGCGGCTTCGCGTTCGGATATTCGAGCAGCATCGAGTAGGCGTGCGGCACATACTTCTGGAGGACCTGCAACGCCTGGCTGGCCGAGCGCAGCTCCTCGGCGGGCGATCGCGCCTTGCCGCCCTCGCGGACATAAGGCGCGATTCCCGCGAGGCCCTTCGCCCGGTAGGCTTGCACGCGCGCCAGAAGCGCGCTGATCACGGCCTGCTCGACCTCTGTCGGCGATGCGTTCGCGCCGAGCTTCTGGAAGCTCGCAATCTCGGCCGCCGAAAGATTCAGAGGGCCAGCTGGCGTGGCTTTGAGGTACTCCGCCGCGCGATCTACTGCGTCGATGCCGAAGGTGAGCTTCGCGAAGTCGGCCGGGCTGCCCGCGCCTTGCACGAAGCCGAACGCGATGTTTCCCGGATCGACCTTGTCGAGCAGGCCCTTCTTGGAATCCGCCACGAGATCGGCCGGCGATGTCGGCACCTGGAACGCGAACGCGGCCGCGAGCTCCCGCGGACTGCTCGGCTGGATCGTGCCACGGGAGAACTCCCCGGCCTGCACCTTCGCGACCTGATCCGGCGTGTAGCCGAGATCAGCGAGCAGGGTGGCGCCGTTGGGCAAGTCTGCGGGAGCCGGCATCGCAACGCTGCAGGCGATCAGCAGGAGGGCAGCGACAATTAAAGTTCGAACCACGTTTCGGATTCTCCTTGGAGATTGGTTAGCAGTACTGCACAAAAGGATCGCTACTAAGGTTGCGTTGAGAAGAGCAGGCCCACCCCACGCGACGCTCGCCCCGCGCCGGGTGTGCGCGGTGGAGCGCTGGGCCGGCTTGTCGAATGTCGTGACGGGTGCTCGTGTTCTTCGTGAACATAGCCCTCGCCGGCTCTGGCCCCTACTGCAGGGTTAGCGCGTAGGAGCAGACCGGTTCGGCTCCGTGGCGCGAAGGTGTAGTCGCGCAGATCAGACGCGTCGCTTCATTTCTGCCGAGCCCGTTCGCCCATGGAGTCCGTAGCGTTGATTCGCGAGTCAATTGCGCAGCCGGC
>DAIOWK010000408.1:0-3102 GCA_036758525.1 Myxococcota bacterium | reverse complement strand
TTTGCGCCGCGTCAGGATCCCTTGCGGTGGTCAGCTCAATGGCCGGCACGGTAAGACGCAGGAGCGGATCATCGAGGCGCTCGGGATGAAATCTGATGAGGTCAGCGTCCATGATAGAGAAGGTGGTCATGAGGTAGGCGCCCGAAGCCGCCATCCGCTTCACGAAGGCATCCGACGGTTGTGAGTCGTAGTAGCCGGTGTGAACGATCACGTGCGCGCCCATGTCGAGAGCGATCGCCTTCTCCCCTTCGCGGTTTGCGTGGACGTAGATCGGCAGCTTGCGCTTCGCTGCACCGCGCACGATGGCATCACGGATCTCGGGTCGGGGGATCGGCCAGACGGCCTGCGGCCCAAACCCTGGTTCGATCAGAACCTTCGTACCGATGGCTCCCACTGATTCCATCAAAGCGAAGTGAGTCTCCACCTCCGCAGGGGTGGAGACGGTGCCCCCGAGTTCTGACAGATACCCCCCGGGCGTGATGAAGGCGGGGCCGAGCGTGAGGAAGCGCGGACCCGGCTCGCCGGCCCGAAGCCATCCTTGAATCTCGCGGGCGGTCTCCGCCGAGATTCCTGTGTCCAGCACGGTTGTCACCCCGCACGCCAAATACGACCGGAGATGCTGCCGCCGAAGTTGGCGCTCCAGATCAGGGGGGTCGTTACGTTGCCCTGAACCCGGGACCACTCCCAAGTGAACGTGCGCATCGATGAGCCCCGGCAGAACGGTGGCTCCGTTGGCGTCCAAGACGGGGACGTCCGGCACAGAGAGATCCGATCCGATCTCGGTAATAATGCCGTTGCGGACAAGGATCGATGCATGCGACCGCGGTGCGCTTCCGGTGCCATCGATCAGTCGTGCATTGCGGATCAACAAGTCGGCAGCGAGGGCAGGACGCGCCGTGAGCAGCACGCAAACGAAGGAAACCCGGCAAAGCCACCGGAGTTGCCTCGTTAGATTTACCGCTATCGAATCAGGACGAAACACCTTGCCCCACCGGCGTCCAAGATAGGGCGCCACTATGCAACCCACGGTTCGTCGAAGCCATACGGCCTCCCTCGTCTCGACATGAGAGCTTACAATTTAGGCGCGGAGGAACCCGAAAATGGAAGTCGTATCGTGCTCTCCGCGCGAGGCCCTCGGCCCGACTGCCGCCTGCGGGGGTCGTCGCGCGCGGCGCCTCGCGCTACAGGCGAAAGCGTTGACCGCAGGGACGACTGCGCGCCACGCTATGCTGCTTGCTCGGCTGGAAGTCGGTAACTTCTGGCAGTCACGCCTCCGGAGGAGCGGCATGGTCGACACCACCCGGCAAACGCCCACCTCACCCTTCCTCGATCGAAGCTTCATGGACGACCCATATCCGGCGCTCGCGAAACTCCGTGCCGAAGATCCCGTGCACTTCGTCGCGCCGCTCGGCTTCTGGGTGATTCTGCGCCACGATGATGTGAAGCGGCTCTTCAACGACCCGGAGAACGCTACGCCCGACCGGCGCTACTGGGAGCACTTTCAGCCGCGACCCGAGGGCAGCTTCATGCGCTGGGTCGAGGACAACGGGTTCTTCTCACTCCCGCCCGAGGAACACGGGCGGCTCCGCAAGCTTTTCTCGGCTGCGCTCACGCCGCGCGCGGTAAAGCGCTACGAGGCACAGGTGCGGGAGACCGTCGAACGCTTCGCTGCGCCGCTGCGCCGGGCCAGTGGTGTGATCGACTTGATGGAGACCTTCGCGAACCCAATTCCGAACGCGGTGATCAGCCGGATCACCGGCATTCCGCCTGCCGGCGACGACGAGCGACGTTTCCGCGAGCTAGCCCAAGCGACCATCCGGGGCTTTTTCTCGTTCTCTGATGAGGCCACAAAAGCGGCGGGCGACAATGCGTTCCTCGAGATCTCGACCTGGGTGCGCGAACTCGCCAAAACGCGGCGAGGCTCGCTCGGCGAGGACATGATCTCCGACCTGATCCGGGCGCAGGACCGCGGCGACCGCCTCACTGATGACCAGATCGTCATGACGGTTACCGGTCTGATCGGCGCCGGCAGCGAGACCACCGCGATCGGCGGCATGATCGCTGCGATGACGCTGCTCGATCATCCCGATCAGATGGAGAAGCTCCGCCGCGAGCCGCAGTGGATCTCGAATGGCGTCTCCGAGATTCTGCGTTTCGGCTTCGGTGGTCCTGCCGGGTTGCCGCGCTATGCCGTGCGAGATTTCGAGCTACGCGGAAAGAAAATCCAGAAGGGGCAGATGATGTTGCTCTCCTTCGGCAGCGCGAGCCGCGATCCGACCGTGTACGAAGACCCCGACCTCTTCGACGTGACACGCGATGTTCGCGAGCTGATCACTTTCGGCAATGGCCCGCACTACTGCCTCGGCGCGAACCTTGCTCGTCAGGAGATGGGCTGCATGATCGAGGCCATGCTCGACTTCTTGCCGCCGGGCTCGCGCTGGCGGAAGGACCTGACGGAGTTCCAGACTCTGGGCCCGTTTCGGCGGCCCGTGACGCTGCCCATCGAGCTCGGTCGGAGGTGAGGGTGCCGACCCTGGTAGGCCACCACGAGGTGCGCGACCTCCAACGTGCGCTCGCCTCCTAGGATGACGCGCCGAGCTTCCCGCTGAGCCGCGCGGACGGCAGGACCCGGCCGCCACGCAAGCAGGTGTAAAGAGAGTTTCACGGGAGATCCCCTCGGATCGGAACACGTTCGTGCCCGCGTGGCAATGAAGCGGATGCCTCGCGCCGCGACGAACTGGCAGGCCAAAGTTGCCGTTGAATTTTGACTCGCGCTGTGGTCTCTATCGCGGGTGCTGAAGCGCGCCGCCATTCTTCGTCTCTTCCCTTCACGCCAAGCCGTTCCACCGAAGCCTCGGGTTCTCGCTTGCACACGGACCGATTACGGGACTCGGGAGGTGATCGACTATGCGGTTGCGCCAGGCGAGCGCGTCCGCGCGTTCCTCTTGCGGCCGGACGGCGGCAATCGCCGCCGTCCGGGCATTCTCGCTTCCCATCAGCACGCCGGAGAATACAAGGTTGGAAAATCCGAGCCTGCCGGCCTCGCTGGCGAGGCGATGTACCACTATGGAGTTGATCTCTGCCGCCGGGGCTACGTCGTAC
>DAIOWK010000407.1:0-3121 GCA_036758525.1 Myxococcota bacterium | reverse complement strand
TCTCGGCCCGGGACGTGGAAGAGGCGCTGCAGCGACTCGCCCAGATGGCGCGTGCGGCAGGCATCCATCTCGTGCTGGCGACCCAGCGGCCGAGCGTCGACGTGCTCACCGGGGTCATCAAAGCCAACTTCCCCGCGCGACTCTCGTTTCAGGTCTCCTCGCGCACCGATTCACGCACGATCTTGGATCAAAACGGTGCCGAGCACCTGCTCGGCCAAGGCGACATGCTGTTTCTTCCGCCTGGAACCTCGAAACTCCAGCGCATCCACGGCGCCTACGTCTCGGAGAAGGAGGTCAGCAGCCTCGTCGCCTTCCTGCGCGACCAAGGCAAGCCGCAGTTCGATGAGACGCTGCTCAAGATGAAGGAGGAGAGCGAGCAGAAGGAGGAGCGAGGCGGCGAGGTGGACGAGATGTATGATCGTGCGATTGCGATCGTCGCCGAGACTCGCAATGCGTCGATCTCCTATATCCAGCGCAGGCTCAAGGTCGGCTACAACCGCGCGGCCCGCATGGTCGAGCAGATGGAGCTCGACGGCATCATCGGCCCCCAGGAAGGCACCAAGCCCCGCGAGGTCTATGCGCGATCGCTCGACCTCGAATAGGTGGAATCGAATCCTTGGAAGGCAAGGCGGGTCAAAGCCTCCATGACGCGCGGCTCCGCCTGCAGCTTGTGGATTGCCCTCGCGCTCGGGCCGGCCTCGCTCGCTGGCCTCGTCGCGCAGCGGGAGGCGCTGGCGCAGGCGCGGCCCGCTCCCGACGAGAAGACCGCCAAGAGCGACTGCACGGACGAGGTCACGACCCGCGTGCAGCAGCGCTACGAAGCGGTGAAGGACCTTTCCGCGCGCTTCGAGCAGACGACCCGGGTGGCCTCCCTTCACTCCTCGGGCCACGATGCGCCGAGCGAGTCCTCCGGCGAAGTCGTCTTCGAGAAGCCGGGCAAGATGCGCTGGTCTTACGAGAAGCCAAGTCCGAGCCTGGTGGTGAGCGACGGAGAGGTGGCCTGGGTCTACGATCCGTCGACGCGCGAGGCGCAGCGCATGCATGCGGGGGAGGCCTTGCTGACGGGCGGGGCGATGCAGTTCCTCTTGGGCAGAGGCGACTTGCGGCGTGACTTCATCGCGCGCGCGAGATCCTGTGAGGGAAGCAGCGTCGCGCTGGACCTTATGCCCAAGACGCCGGCCAGCTACGAGAAGCTCGAGATCGTGGTGGACCGCGAGAGCGGAGAAGTCGAGGAGACCACGATCTCCGATCTTGTCGGGAACGTGACCCGCGTTGCGTTCCACAATGTGCGGACGAACCAGGGCGTGGCCGCGAGCCGCTTCCACTTCACGCCGCCCGAGGGAGTTCGTGTGATCGAGCTCCAGCCGTGAGAGCACTGTGCACAAATTGGAGGGCAAGCCAGCGCTTTCCCAATCAGGGAAGAGCGGTTCCGCGGGGGCGCCATGCCACAAAGTTCGGCGGGGCGCTCGTGCTGCGGGCAACCCGTTGCCCCGCCGACGGCTCCGTCAAATTCACGGCTCTCGCGCCCGCAGCATTGCCACTCGAGGCGGCACCGGGGAGGCAGGCGGAGGGCTCAGCTGCCTGTAGTCATGGAGCTTCGGGATCGTCCGGCTCACCCATCGCGGGCCCGCCCGGCCTTGGGGCGAGAGACGCTCCTCCCGCGAGCGGGGCAGACCCCTTGCCTTCCCTGCGGGGCGTGCCGTCTCCTTCACAGCTGGGAGGTGCGCGGCTTGACACACCCTTCTTGTCTGATAGAGTGAAAGAGGCTAAAAATGTTGCAAATTCGGGGGCTTCCGAGATCCGCCGCCAGCTCCTCAAGAGGCTGGTCCGAGGGCGGGAAGGTGTGGCAGACGGGCCCGGCCGGGGGTTTTTGCGGAGCGATCGGGAGGACCCCTGGGAGCACGCGAAGGAGCCGGATGACGGAGGACCGGCAGCGAGTTGCCAGCCGCAGCGCCGAGAATCGAGGCCGAGGCGCGCGGGTGGCCGTGCAGGCGCGAGTCTTGGCGGCGTCTTCGGCAGGGGGCGGCAGCGAGGGGAGCGTCTCCCAGGCCGCTGAGCCCAGGGGAGCACGGCACAGGCTTTGCAGCAGCAAGCGTGGGGAAGCGACCCACCACGGCGCAGAGCCGGTGATCGAGGAGAAGGTGGAATGAGCGAGTTCGACTCGGGGTCCGGCGGCAGGCGAGGCTTCGTGCGAGACGTAATGCGACGCATTTCAACGTCGGGGCCACGGAGCGGCGGAGATCCCGAGAGCGATCGCGACCGCGAGGGCGCGCGATCGTACCAAGATGAGATCGAGGACCTGCAGGACGCCATCCGCTTTTTCGGGGGCGACTCGGCAGAGTTCCGCCGCCGCCTCGAGCGGGTGCTCGCGGAGTTCGACGCGATTCGCCGTCGCTACGAGATGACTCGCGAACAGCTCTCGGACGCCGAGCGCCAGAACGAGAAGCTCGTGGGCATGCTCCAAGAGGCCAAGCAGCAGATCGAGCTCTTGAAAGAAGAGGTCGACAAGCTGTGTGCGCCCCCCAACTCCTACGGGGTCTTCACCCGCCCGAACAAGGACGGCACGGCCGAGATCCTGGTGGACGGCAAGGCGATGCGCGTCAACGTGCATCCCAACCTCGACGCGTTCGCTCTCGAAGAGGGTCAGCTCGTCGTGCTGAACGAGGCGTTCAACGTGATTGAGCCGGCCGGCTACATCGGGCGCGGCGAGATCGCTCACGTGGTCGACTTCCTCGGCGACCACCGGGCGATCGTGCTCGGTCACACCGACGAGGAGCGCGTGGTGACGCTCGCGTCCCCACTGCGGGCCGAGAAGCTCAAGGCCGGCGACAACGTGCTCGTCGACCCCCGTACGAACTACGCGTTCGAGAAGCTGCCCAAGTCCGCGGTGGAGGAGGTGGTTCTCGAAGAGATCCCGGACGTGACCTACGAAAAGATCGGTGGGCTCGGCGAGCAGATCCAGATCCTGCGCGATTCGATCGAGCTGCCGTATCTGCACCCGGAGATCTTCGCGGACCACAAGCTCTCGCCGCCCAAGGGCATCTTGCTCTACGGCCCCCCGGGCTGTGGCAAGACGCTGATCGCGAAGGCGGTGGCCAACAGCCTGGCGAAGAGCATCGAG
>DAIOWK010000406.1:0-3127 GCA_036758525.1 Myxococcota bacterium | reverse complement strand
CGCCGGCTCGCGCCAGGCGCCAACAGGGTCGTGAAGGGCGTTGACGAGGTAGACGGTCGCTCGCTTCCGCCTCCGATTCGGCCCCAGGAGCCCTCGGGGCGACGGTTGCTACCAGAGCCCCCTCGCCTCACGGGAAGACACCCCGCCGCCGTTTCGCCTCGGCAACGCGGTGGATGCCGCGCATGAGGGACGCGCTGCGCAGATCGATCTTCTTTTCGCGCGCGACAGCCAGCACCTCGCGAAAGCTCCGCTGCATGATCGAGATCAGCTTGTTGTTGACCTCTTCCTCGGTCCAGAAAAACTGCTGCGCGTCCTGCACCCACTCGAAGTAGGAGACCGTGACACCCCCTGCATTGGCGAGGATGTCGGGCACGACGAAGATCCCACGCTCTGCCAGGACGTCGTCGGCCTCGAGCGTGGTCGGACCGTTTGCGCCCTCCACCACCATGCGACAGCGCAGCTCGCCTGCGTTGGTCTCGGTGATCTGATTCTGAATCGCTGCCGGGATCAGCACGTCGCATGGCAGGGTGAGCAGCTCTTGCGACGTCACGGCCTCTCCACCTGGATAGCCCTCTAGGAAACGGTGCTCCTTGATCCACGCGTCCACTTTCGAGAGGTCGAGGCCGTTCGGGTCGTAGATCCCCCCTTTCACGTCGGAGAGGGCCACGACCCGAGCCCCGAGGTGCACGGCGAGGCGCGCTGCCGTGCCGCCCACCTGGCCAAAGCCTTGCACGGCCACGCGCGCATGCTCGATCGGCATGTTCAAGTACTTGCACGCCTCGAGCATGCAGGTGACAACGCCGCGGCCCGTTGAGTCCTTGCGTCCGAGAGAGCCGCCGATCTCGATCGGTTTGCCTGTCACAACCCCGGGCACCGTGTGACCCTTCTGTTGGGAGTAGGTATCCATCATCCAGGCCATGACCTGCTCGTCGGTGCCAAGGTCCGGGCCCGGGATATCGCGATCAGGTCCGATCATTTCGATGATCTCCGACGTGTAGCGCCGGGTGATGCGCTGGAGCTCGGTGCGCGAGAGATCGTTGGGGTTGATACGGACGCCGCCCTTCGCACCACCGAAGGGCAAGCCGATGATCGCGCACTTCCAGGTCATCCAAATCGCGAGCGCAGTGATCTCGCCTAGGTCGAGGTCCTCGTCAAAGCGCGTTCCGCCCTTGGTGGGACCCATGCTGAGCAGGTGCTGGACCCGGTATCCGAAAACCGTATCCACGGTCGCGTAGTTGTCTCGCCGGAAGGGGAAGGAGACGACGAGTGCGCGCTGCGGTGTACGCAGCCGCTCCCAGATGTTGTCATCGAGCTGCATCAAGGTCGCGGCGCGGTCGAGCTGCGCCACTGCAAGCCGATACATCGGGGTGTCCCACTCCGGACGGGCCGGGCTCATGCGTACTCCTCCCTGGGAAGGGAGCGAACCTAGCGCGCGCCAGGGAAGTTCAAATGAGGATTGGGCCTGAGCGCGGTGCCTCGGCCCAGGATCGGCCCGTCCGCCCCAACGCGGCCGCGATCCCGCGAGGGGCTTAGTGGCGGGCTCCCTCGGTGCCCGCCCCAAGCTCGGCCAGCTCGCTCTCAGCCATCCCGCGCTCCGGGAACGAGCCCCGTCCGAGAGCTTTTTGGAAGGCCGCGCGCGCCCCTTCGCGGTCGCCTTCCGCCTTGAGGGCCAGACCGAGATGGTAGGAGGTGACCGCCGCATCTGGCTTCTGCTCGAGCGCGCGCCGGAAAGCCTGCGCCGCCCGCTCGCTCTCGCCCCGCTTCAAGTGGACATACCCCAAGGTGTCCAGGGTCTCGGCCGTGGGAGTAGAAGCCGTGGCGTGCTCTGCCAGGCGCAGCGCGAGGTCAAGCTCGACGCCGCGGTCCGCAAGCAGGTAGGCGAGGTCGTTGGCAGCCCCCACGACTTCCGGGTTGCGACGGATGAGTATCCGCAGGCGCTGCTCCGCATCTTCCCGGTGTCCACCCGCCAGCGTGAGCTGGGCAGCCGCGTAGGCTGCGGTCCCGTCGAGGGGATCAAGGGCGCTCGCACGGTCGAAGAGCAAAATCGCCTGGTCCGGATTGCCCGCTCGGCTCTCGAGAGCCGCGAGACCCACGAGGGCCGGCGCGTAGCTTGGATCGAGCTTCTGCGCCTTCTCAAAGCTCGAGCGCGCGGCCTCGATCTTTCCCTGTCTGGCCAGCACCCGGCCCTCCAGAGTGAGGAATACGGGCGCCTCGGGATGGGCGGCGACGGCGCGACTCACCTGTGCTGCGGCCTCATCGCCCCGGCCTGTCTCAAGAAGCGAATCGATCAAGGCGCGCAGTGCCTCGGCATTGGCGGGATCCGAGTAGTCGAGATTGGCGTGCTCGAGGAGGCGGGTAACGGCAGGTTGGCCCCCGGATTTCTGCTCGAGACCCGCGAGTACCACCCACCCCGCAGCCGCGCCGCCATGCAGTCCACACAACGTGGTCGCGGCTTCCCGCGCTCCCTCGCTGTCCCCCGCCTGCACGCGCGCGATGGCGAGAAGGCGAAGGGCCTCGGCGCGCTGTGCAGAGGATGCCTGGACGAGTGGCCAGACGAGATCGGCGGCCTCCTCCGGGCTTCCGATCACGAGGAGTTGGCGTGCCAGGGCAATCCGCGCCTCTGCGATCGAAGGATCGAGGCGCAGTGCGCTGCGATACTCGTTGATCGCGCGCGCGCGGTCGCCCACGTGCTCTGCAGCCTGCCCCGCGAGCCCGTGCGCACCTGGATTCTGGGGTGCAAGACCAAGAGCGCTCCCCAGCGCGTCGAGCGATTTGGAGTATTGCTTGCGCGCGAAGAAGAGCCGGCCCTGGAGCAGGTCGTGGTTCACTCCGTCTGGGAGGGTGGCGAGCGCCGCGTCGGCTCCATCCAGATCACCGCGTAAGACCAGGAGGTCTCCGCGCGCGAGGAGCAGAGTCTCATCGGCCGCGGACACCGCGAGCGCTTTGTTGAGCGACTCGAGAGCGCGGTCCAGCGCACCCCGTGCGCGCTGCAGTTCGGCGAGGGCTTTCCACGCCTCAATCGACGTGGGGAATGCCTGGGTAAGGCTCACGAGCGTCGCTTCCGCCTCCTCCACCAAGCCATGGCGCGCCAAGTCGTGGGCGAGTCCGAGGCGGAGCGGAATCGAAT
>DAIOWK010000405.1:0-3164 GCA_036758525.1 Myxococcota bacterium | reverse complement strand
ATGGGGCTCATTGCGCGCACAGCTTTCCAAGATCCTCCGTATCTTTTGCGTCGCTCTCCTCGTGGCGACCACCGGCTGGGCCCACGTGCGCATCAGTACCCCCAGCGAAGCAGAGCAAGATGAGGGCTTCGTCCCGCAGCCGGAGCTCGTGCGCAATGCCTCGTTCGGCTTCACTGCCCTTGCTGCCGACTACTACTGGCTCCAAGCCGTGCAGCTGGCCGGGAATGCCGGCGACGTTTCCCGGCATTCCGCGTACATCGGGAAGCTCCTTGACGTCGTGACCGAACTCGATCCTTGGGTCGATCATCCCTACCGCTTCGGCGCGGTCTGGATGATCGACTGCGAAAGAAACGTTCGGCACGCAAACGCGCTTCTCCGGCGGGGCATTGCCTACCACCCCGAGGATTGGCGCGACCGGTTTTATCTTGGCTTTAACCAGTTCTTTTACCTCGACGAGAATGAAGCCGCTGCCGAAACGCTAGAACCGGCCACGCACCTCACAGGTGCTCCGCAGTACCTCCCCCGCCTCGTGGCGAGGCTTCGCTCGCAGAGCGATGGGCTCGACTCCGCAGCGATCTTCTTGGAAGAGCTCGCTCAACGTGCGCCAGATGACACCAAGCGGGCAGAATACGAGAAGGCCCTCGACGAGATCGAGACCGAGCGCCGAGCGCGCTTCCTCGACGCGGCGCGCGCAGAGTACAAGCGGCGCGGCGGCCGGGACATCACCGCTCTAGAGGATCTCCTTGCTGGCCCAAGCCCAGTGTTAAGGCAGATCCCCTCCGAGCCGAATGGGAGGGAGTGGAAGCTTAACGAGGCGGGGCAGGTCGTCTCCACCTACTACGGCAGTCGGTACGTCGTGCACAGAGCCGCATTCGATGAAGAGCGCCGTGCGCGCTGGCGCGCCGAGCGCGAGTCGGAGGCGACTGCGAAGTGAGCGCGTCGCGAGGGTCGCGCGCCGAGGTCGTGCGCGTCGAGGGCTTGGTCAAGGACTTCCGTGTGGGGCTCGGCGTACGTCGAAAGCGTGTGCTGGACGGAATCTCGTTCACCGTGCGCGAAGGCGAGATCTTTGGCTTTGTCGGGCCGAACGGCGCCGGGAAGACCACAACGCTCAAGATCCTGATGGGCCTTATCTTTGCCACAGAAGGCCGCGCCGCGATCGTCGGGCACGACGTGCGGGAAACCGAGTTCCGCGAGCACGTCGGCTTCCTACCCGAAAATCCGTACTTCTACGACTATCTGACCGGCCGCGAGATCCTGCGTTTCTATGCGCGGCTCTCTGGAGTTTCCCGTGGGCTCATTGGGAAGCGGGTCGACACGCTTCTTGAGTGGGTCGGCCTCGTGCACGCCGCCGATTCGCGGCTCCGGACCTACTCGAAGGGGATGCTCCAGCGCATCGGGATTGCACAGGCATTGGTGCACGATCCGCAGGTCGTGTTTCTCGATGAGCCCATGAGCGGCCTCGATCCAATTGGCCGCAAGGAGATCCGTGATCTGATCTTGCGCCTTCGCGAGGAGGGGAAGACGGTTTTCATGAATACCCACATCCTGACGGATGTGGAAATGCTGTGCGATCGGGTTGCGATCATCGTGAAAGGCAAGATCCGTTACGAGGGGATCACACAGCAGTTCCTCGGAGCGGGCAGACGCGAAACCGACATCCTCTTCGTAAACCTCCCGGCTGAGCTTGCGGGCCGCTTCGAGGAACGCGGTGCGCTGCTGCGAGGAGTCGGAGACCGGCTCGAGGTGCGTGTCGCCGAGAAGGAGGCTTCCGGAGTGCTGCGCGAAGCGCTGGACGCGGGTGCCGAGGTTGTGACAGTCACCCCGCACCGCGCCTCGCTCGAAACGATCTTCCTCTCGGCAGTGGGTCTTCCGCAGGCAGCAGAGGACGCCCGATGAGGTCGCTCGTCCGCATCGCGACGCTTGCCGCCAATACTGTCCGTGAAGCGGTTCGTAACCGCGTGCTCTACACGCTGGTCTTTTTCGCGGTGCTCCTGATCGGAACCGGCGTCTTGCTCTCCACTCTCTCCTACGTGGAACAGGAGCGGATTCTACAGGACGTGGGGCTTGCGGCGATTCGAATCTTTGGAGCCGCGATCGCGATCTTTGTGGGGATCGGGCTCATCCACAATGAGGTTGATCGCCGGACGATCTACACCATCCTTTCGAAGCCGCTGTCGCGCACGGAGTTCTTGCTCGGCAAGTACTTCGGACTCCTGGCAACGCTCCTGCTTCAGCTCACGATCATGGGAGCGGCGTTTGCTACGTGTTCCCTCTTGATGGGGGCACCCCTCACCGTCGCGCATGGCGCCGCGCTCGTCCTTGCTGCGATGGAGATCGCGCTTCTTGTGGCGCTCGCGACCCTCTTCTCCGTGTTTACAACCCCCACGCTGGCATCGCTCTTCACCGTCGGGCTTTATCTGATTGGGCACCTGACGCGGAATCTGAGGGACCTCGGCCAGCATTCGCAGGTGGCCGCAATACGCGCGATCACCGCGCTCTTGCACCGCGTACTGCCGGACCTCGAGAGTTTCAATCTGTCGATCCAGGCCGTCCACAGCCTCCCCGTCGCGGCCTCGGACGTCTGGCTCCCGCTCGTCTACGGCACCGGCTATGTCGTTCTCGTGCTGTACGCGGCTTCGCTGATCTTCGAGCGCCGCGATTTCCGGTGAGGCGCGGTTCACGAGGCTGCACGCTCCGCGCTAGGGTACGGCTATGAATCTCGCAGCGGTCGCACCGTCCGCCATGGTCGTGGGCGCGATCGCGTTTGCCTTTGGTTTGCTGGTCGGCTCCTTCCTGAACGTCGTTGTGTACCGCCTGCCCCGCGGCGAATCGATCGTCTGGCCGGGATCACGCTGTCCTGCGTGTTCGCGGGCGATCCGTCCTTACGAGAACATCCCGCTTGTCTCCTATCTCTTCTTGGGCGGGAGATGTCGGGGTTGCGCCGCGCCCATCTCGCTGCGGTATCCGGCGCTCGAGTTGCTCACGGCAGTGCTTTTCGCGGTGATTGCGCTCGAGACGGGGCCTCGAGTCGACACTGCGCTGTGGTGTGCATTCGCCGCCATGCTTGTGGCAGCGGCCGCAATCGACGCGGAGCATCGCATCATCCCCGATGAAATCTCTGTGGGAGGGCTCGCCGCAGGCCTGCTCCTCGGCGGCGGTGTGCT
>DAIOWK010000404.1:0-3168 GCA_036758525.1 Myxococcota bacterium | reverse complement strand
GCAGCGCTCGATCGAGGCGCAGCGCCCCGCCGCTAGGCGGCGTGTGCGCGCTCGGGGTTGATCCGGCTTCCGCGCGCCGCGCTAGGCGAAGCTTTCCTTGCGGTGCCGGATCAGCTCCATGAACTCCGCCCGGGTCTTCGGATCCGCATTGAACGCCCCGCGCATCGAGCTCGTGATGGCGAACGTGTTCTGCTTCTCGATGCCCCGCATCATCATGCACAGGTGGATGGCCTCGACCACGACCCCCACACCGCGGGGAGCGAGCACCGACTCGATCGTGCCCGCGATCTCGGTGGTGAGTCGCTCTTGCACCTGCAGCCGGCGCGAGAACATCTCCACAAGACGCGGCAGTTTGGAAAGCCCGACGATCTTGCCGTTCGGGATGTAGGCGACATGCACGCGTCCGAAGAAGGGAAGCAGATGGTGTTCGCACAGGCTGTAGAAGTCGATGTCCTTCACCACGACCATTTCGTCATAGCTCACCTGGAACAAAGCGTCGTTTAGGATCGTGGCAGGCTCCTGCTCGTATCCCCCGGTCAGGAAGCGAAAGGCCCGTGCGACACGCGCAGGTGTTCGCTCGAGTCCGTTGCGTCCCGGGTCTTCTCCCAGCTCCTTCAGGAGGGTGGTGACCAGTCCCTCGATCGGATCGCCCGGAGCGCTCATGAGGTCTCCTCGTAGTCGAAGCGGTTGCGCGGGGTTTCGATCACAGCGACCCGCACAAGGCGGCCGCCACCCGCCTTTGCGAGGGGCACCGCAAGCTCCCGATACACCACGATGGCGATGTTCTCGGCGCTCGGCACGAGGTCGTGGAAGAGCGGATCCTCGTTTAGCAGGCGGTGATCGAAGCGGTCGAGCACCCGGCTGCGCACAATTGCATCCAAAGTCTCCGGGGGCACGATCCAGCCCGTGCACGGGTCACGCTCTCCAGCCACGCTGACCTCCAGGCCGTAGTTGTGGCCGTGGCCGTTGGGATTGGCGCACTTGCCGTAAAGCGAGACGTTCTCCTCCTCCGAGAGCGCCCGGCTGCGCAGCACGTGAGCGGCTGGAAACCAGTAGCGGCGCGTCACTGAGATCACGCGCCGGGCCCGGGCGCAGTCACGTCCACGAAGCAATCCGGGTCTTGATAGAGACGAATCGCCGCGAGCATGCCCCGCGGGAGTGCGCCCTCGAGCAGGCGGTAGAGGACCGCCGCGAAGTTCTCCGGCGTCGGAACCTCCTTCTCGAAGTAGGGGGTATCGGCCACGAGATCGCGATGGTCGAAGCGGGCGACGACCTCCCGCTCGAGCAGATCCTTGAGCTGTTTGAGATCGAGCACCATGCCGGATACCGGGTCCGGCGTGCCGCTCAGCGTGACTTCAAGGCGGTAGTTGTGGCCATGGGCCATGGCCGCGCGGCCAAAGAGCTGCCGGTTCTCCGCGGCGGAGAGCTCCGGGCGTCGGTAGTGAAGGGAGGCCGAGAAATCGATCGCTCGGGTGATGCGTACCAAGGCGCGACCTCGTCGATATTTCGCAGGGTTGTGAGCCTAGGACGGGGGTCCCAGGCGTCAAGCTAATAGCGCCTGAGAAGGCCCCTCACGACCCCTTGGATCGCAACCTCGCGGGCCGGGAGCTCGAGTGGGCGAAGCGCGGCGTTGGCGGGGAGCAAAAGCACCCGCTCGCCCTTTCGTTGGAGCTTTTTCAAAGTGACTTCGTGGCCGCGCACCAGGGCCACCACGGTATCGCCGTCCGCCGCGTCCCGTCGGCTCTCTACGATCACCGTGTCCCCGTCTCGAATGCCTTCCTCGACCATCGAGTCCCCCCGCACCCGCAGCGCGAAGCACCTGCCACTGCGGGGCAGCATGTCGCGAGGCACGGGGATCGTCTCCGCGGTCTCCACCGCCTCGATTGGGGATCCGGCGGCCACGACCCCGAGGAGGGGCACTTCGGGAACAGGGGAAAGGGCAGCGTCGGCCGGCTCCACGGACCGCGAGCGGTTGCGACCCTTCGTGAGCAGCTTCTTCTCGACGAGGCGCTGCACGTGTTTGTGAACCGTCGCGACCGAGGAGAGCTCGAAGTTCGCCCCAATCTCCTCGAGGCTCGGCGAGTAGCCGTGTTGGGCGATGAAGCCCTGAATGAAGTCCAAGATCTCACGCTGCCGGCGGGTGAGCGCCATGGGTTCTTCGTCCTAGTTTCGCCTGGAAAGGTCGGCGAAAGGGCCGGCTCAGTCAACCCAAATCGCAAGGATCCGCGTTCTTCGCTTGCGCCCGCCGAGGGGGGGACATACATTGCCTGTGCCTTTGGCAGTCGACAGCATCGACTGCCAAATGGGGGTGAGGGGTCCCATCGGGGCCACTCGCTAGGGGCTACAGGGGCCCCAAACCAGCGCGCATATGGATCGACCGAACCCCGGGAGATCCCGGGGCACCGGGATCGTAGGAGTCCCCGATATGAAGATTCGTCCGCTGCAGGATCGCATCATCGTGAAGCGCCTCGAAGGCGAAGAGAAGAGCAAGGGCGGGATCATCATTCCCGACACCGCGAAGGAGAAGCCTCAGGAAGGAAAGGTGATTGCCGTGGGGAAGGGCAAGGTGACCGAGGACGGCAAGCTCCAACCCATGGACGTCAAGAAGGGTGATCGCGTGCTCTTTAGCAAATACGCGGGCACGGAAGTGAACATCGAAGGCGAAGAGCACCTCATTATCCGCGAGGACGACGTCCTCGGCGTGCTCGAGTAAAGGGAGATCCAATCAGATGTCCAAGGAAATCCGCTACGACCAAGACGCGCGAGCGAAGCTGCTCTCCGGTGTGAACCAGCTCGCCAACGCGGTGCGGGTGACGCTCGGCCCGAAGGGCCGCAACGTCGTCATCGAGAAGAGCTTCGGCTCACCGACCGTGACCAAAGACGGCGTCACGGTGGCCAAGGAGATCGAGTTCGAAGACAAGTTCGAGAACATGGGTGCCCAGATGGTGCGCGAGGTCGCGAGCAAGACCTCCGACGTCGCGGGTGACGGCACCACGACCGCCACCGTGCTTGCCCAGGCGATCTTTCGCGAGGGCAGCAAGATGGTGGTCGCCGGGATGAACCCCATGGAGCTCAAGCGTGGCATCGACAAGGCCGTCAGCGCGATCACCGACGAGCTCAAGAAGATGTCCAAGCCGACGCGGGATTCGAGCGAGATTGCGCAGGTTG
>DAIOWK010000403.1:0-3198 GCA_036758525.1 Myxococcota bacterium | reverse complement strand
CGGAGCTGAAGCAGCTGCTGCTCACGATCATTCGAGAGACCGATCCCACCCTGGTCGCGATTCCCGATCCTCTCGACAAGCATCCCGATCATTCCGCGACGGGGCTCTTCGCAATCCTCGCCCTCGATGAATGGGTGCGAGAGACGGGGCGCCTCGCAGAGAACGAGCCGCCTTCCGGGGAGATCCCCCCCCGCGTTCTCGCCTATCTCGTGCACTGGCCCCATTGGCCACCGGGCTGGGAGCACGGATCCGCGGTTCCCTTCAACCCCCGTGCGGAAGCGCTCAGGCTTCCTCAGGACCTTCCGGAGCGAAGCTACCGCCGCGTGACACTTCCTCTTACGCGAGACGAGGTCGATCGCAAAGCGCTCGCCTTGCGAAAGTATGCGACACAGCGGCTGGTGATGGGGCCATTCCTCGCCAGCTTCGAGCGGCGTACGGAGCCTTTCAGCGAGCTCTCCTCCCACGATCTTGAGACCGTCGACTCGAGCGTCGAGCAGGGGATTGCGCGCGCCCTGGCGCGTGCCGCGGAGAGCCAGGAGTCTCCTGCCCCCTAGTCCGCGAGCCTCATGCCGGAAGGTATTGAGTGCGCCCCGCTTCTCGGTTGCGCGTGCCACCAAGCCCACGCAATCAAAAGCCCCTGCAAGGGGAGACGCAGCCAGTTCCAAATGCCGAGTCCTTCCGTTCGTCCTCCGATCGGGATGTTGTGAAGCGCTACATGAAGGTTGGCCGGGAAGACCGCGATCAGAAGGGCAATGAGCCCCCAGGCCGCAACGCGTCGCAATGCGGGCACGAGGAGCCCCGCACCGAGCGCCATCTCCGCGATCCCCGAGATGTAGATCAGCCCGAGATGCCAGGGCAGGGACGCCGGCATCATCGGGAGATAGAAGCCCGGCGCGAGAAAGTGCGCGGCTCCAGCCGCGAGGTAGAAGGCGCTCATCACGTAGAGCGACAGGCGTTTGTAAGGGCTCATGGCGACCAGTCTACGCGCCAAGGCGCTCGCTGCATGCACAAAGCGGGCTACGGTGACGTTCTTGCCGGGAGCCCCGGCACACTCGCTGAAATCCCGTGGGATGGACTCCTCTCGAAGAGCGCTGGTCCGCACGCGGACAGGAGTGCTTAAACGGCTGCACGGCACGGAGCGAGGACGGGACGAAGGGGGCGCGTGGCTTAGCGCGTTGCCAGCGGCGGTCCGCGGCCGCTTTACGAATCGGAACGCTGTCCGCGTTATGATCACGGAGCTGCGTGCGGGAAAGGGACCCACCACCATGTCGCCGACCGCGCAGATTGCACTGCTCTGGCTGGGGTTTGCCGGGGGGCACATCGCTCTTTCGAGCGTACCGGTGCGCAGTCGAATCGTTGCCTCGATCGGCCGCCTGCCATTCCTTGCCCTCTACTCGACGGTTGCGCTCGTGTTCTTCGTGCCCCTGGTCTCTACCTACTTCGCTCACAAGCACACGGGGGCGGTCCTGTGGGGGCTCGCTATCGGAAGCGCAGAGCGGGGGGTCATCTACACCGGGATGGGAGTGGCCTTCGTCCTCGTGGTGGCGAGCGTGCTGCGCCCGAGTCCGGCGGGAATGGTGCCTGGGAGCGCGACGCCCTATGGTGTCTATCGCATCACTCGCCATCCCCAGAACATGGGGATTGCGCTCTTCGGGTTGTTGCACCTGCTGCCCAATGGCAGCGCAGCAGATCTGGCGTTCTTTTCGGGCTTTGCGCTCTTCGGCGTCGTGGGATCGTGGCACCAGGACCGACGCAAACTCGCGCTTCGGGTACCGGGATTCGCAGAGTTTTATGACCACACGCCGTTTTGGCCCTTCACCGGGCCTGAGACCCTCCAGGGTTTGCGCGAGCTCTCACCCCTTGTGGTTCTCCTCGGGATCGGGCTCACGATTCTCATTCGTCACTTTCATCCCTACTGGTTTGGCGGCTAGGCACAGACACAGTCGCGAGTCTTGGGCCGCAAGGCTGTTTCGCCGATGGGAGGGCATGTCCGTCGACCTCCTGTCGCTCCTGATCCTGGGCGTGTACGTCGCACTGGGTGCCTGGCGCGGGGCGCTTGCCAGCGCTCTTAGCATTTTCACGTTGGTTGCCGCCTATGGCGCAAGCCTGCTTGCCGGCGCAAAGCTCGGTGACGCAGCTGCCGCGTGGCTTGCCGTGGCGCCGCTCCTCGGAACGGTTCTAGTGGGTTCGATCGCTTTTGTGGTCGCCATGCTCGTGCTCAGCGTCGTCTCGCGGATCCTCATTGCCCACGACCGAAGGAGTCTTGGCGACGAGCCGCTCTCCGCGCTCGAGAGGCTCGGCGGGGCGCTCCTCGGAGGGCTCAGGGGTGCCGTCGTGGTGCTTCTCGTCGGATGGCTAACGGCTTGGGTGGACGGCGTCGCCCGTGCGGTTCCCGAGTCCATGCTTCCGCGCCTTGGCCCATCCCACGTAGGACAGCTGGCAGAGCGCACCGTCGAGGCAGGAGCGGGGGCTCTCGTCGATCCGGAGTCCCCGGGAGGCCGCATGACGGTGCAGCTTCTCGCGCATCCAGACGAGGCCCTTGAAGGGCTAAAGGGTGCATTGGCGAACGGGCGCTTCGATGCCCTGCGCAGCGACGCGGTGTTCTGGGAAGCGCTTGCGGACGGTGACCTCGATGCCGCCCTCGCGCGCGGGAGCTTTCGCTCGCTTCCCTACGATCCTGAGCTGCGACACGACTTTGCCGGGATGGGACTCGTAGCGCCGAGCGCCGCAGAGAGTCCTCCTGCCTTCGAGCAGGCGCTCATAGACACCGCGCGCCGTGTCGCACCGAGAATTGCCGGGATCCGTTCCGATCCCCAGTTCCAGAGCCTCGTGCAGGATCCAAAGGTGCTAAGTGCCCTCCAGCGGGGGGACCGCTGGGAGCTCCTCACCGATCCGCGGTTTCAGCTTTTGGCGACGCGGCTCGGCTCGGGAGGCTAGAAGAGCGGGTCGCCTCCCTCGGGTGCGTAGGAGGTAATCTCGCAGTCGAGCGAGATCACCTCAAAGGCCGGCGCTCGGTAGCAGGCCTCGGGCCCAAGGGGTGCCGCGTGTTGCGGGTTTTCCGTCGTTGCGTCGATCTGGCTCATCCTCTCATTATAGCAACTCGCCTTGGCTCGGCGTAGCCGCCTCCTAGCCCACCGCGGTCGACATCTCAATCGCCTGCACGAGGGCTTCCCGCGTCACGGCGCCGAGGATCCGGCC
>DAIOWK010000402.1:0-3210 GCA_036758525.1 Myxococcota bacterium | reverse complement strand
CGATACGGGTGTCGGCATCCCGCAGGACCAGCTCTCCCAGGTCTTTCAGCCTTTTTACACCACGAAGGAGGCGGGTCACGGGAGCGGGCTTGGTCTTGTCGTGGCGCACGAGATCGTTGCTCAGCATGAGGGTGAAATCGACGTCACGAGCGACCCTGGAGAAGGGACGGAGTTCTGTATTCGGTTGCCCGGACTGGCTGCGAACCCCTAGCGGCGAGGGTGGGCCCGAGCCCGGTACGGGTCTGCTCGTGATCACGGGGCTGCTGGGCCTCGCCCCCGCAAATGAGCGTGCGAGGTACACCGGTGAGAGACACGAGCAGGACGCGAACGCGCGAGGGGCGGGAGCCCGATCTGGGACTCCAAAGGAGGCTCATTCGCCTTGGTACGGGGGGGGCTGGTCACGGTGTTCCGACACGCATTCGAGTCGAATGAAGAACTGAGAGAGCGCCCATGCGGGCTCCCCGAAGCGAGTGTCAGCTAAGGCGCCGCTGGGGCCCCTGCGAGGGGATGGCGGGTCCTCCCATAGGTGGGAAGTCTCGTTGCGGGATCGCCGCTTGCGTTGCAGCCGGAGGCGCGAGGTCGGGCGATGGCGTCGCCGACCGATCTACTGCGAGATGTTCTTTGGAGATGCTCATAGCGTGAAGGTTGCGTCGGTGTCCGACCAAAAGGGAACGGTTTTGGCCAGTCGCTAGGCGCGCAAATCGCCCCGCGATTCTGCAGCGCTTTCCGCCTCGCTTTCGGGGACCCTTTTGGCCAGTCCCTCCGCGGCGAGGAGTCGGCGCACGGTGGCGCGGCTCACGTCGAGGTGCGCTGCGAGGTCGCTCACGGTCCTGCCGTCACGCCACCCGGTGCGGAGGGATGCGAGCGCCATGCGATCGGATGCCGCTGCGACTCGCGGTCTGCCGATCCTCGCGCCCTTGCGCCTCGCGGCCCGCATCCCGGCCGAGGTGCGCTCGCGGATGAGGTCGCGCTCAAACTCTGCGATCGAGCCGAGGACGTGGAAAAGGAGCCGACCCGCGGGCGTGCTCGTGTCGATGGCCTGATCGAGCACCACGAGGTCGACGCCGAGCGCCTCAAGCTCGCGCCCCAGCGTTGTGAGGTGATGGACGCTCCGGGCGAGCCGGTCGAGCTTCGTCACGGCGAGGACGTCGAAGCGCCGTCGTCGCGCGTCGGTGAGGAGCCGATCGAGCGCCGGACGGCGGTCCTTCGCCCCGGAGATGCCGTGGTCCACATACTCCTCGAAGACCTCGAGGCCGCGGGCGTCAGCGTAGGCACGGAGCGCGTGGAGCTGGGGCTCGGTCGTTTGCTCTGTCGTCGAGACTCGGGCGTAAACGGCGACGCGCATGATAGAGTGGTCCTCCTGCGCGCATCATACCACGGTGTTGAATACATTCCACTAGTCGGGGGCATCCATGGGCGATCATGGCGGAGCGAGACCGCGGGCTGGCAGGCTGCGGGAGGACCCCAAGGGGGAGCTGCGCGACCGCCGCTTGACCATCTTGATGACGTTGTCGGAGTTCGAGGCGCTCGAGCGGCTTGCGAAGCGCCACCGTGTGACGCCCGGGGCGGCGGCTCGCATGCTTGTCACTGCGGGGCTGCAACTGACGGGCCGCCGTCGCCGCTGATCTTCGATGAGGTCGCGTTGGTTGTCCGCGGCTTCGAGCCGGCGGGAGGCGGGTTTGTCGACGCCCCCGCCTCCCGTTGTGCTCCCCCCGACGGTCGACAGCTGAACCGGATTTCACCCTCCGAACGCCCCCCTCACCTCTCGCAGTGCGCGCCGACCTGGGAAAGTCGACATATCCTCGTGTCGCCCCGGGGCCCCCGATGCTGACCATCCTCGACGCCCTCCGCGACAAGCAGCTCCTCGGCGCTTCGCCCGCGCTCCACGACCCCACGACCTGGCGCCCGTGGATGACGTTCCTCGCCTGTGTCTACGGCTTGCCGATCGACGACCCTGAGGACCTCAAACTTTTCAAAGCGTGCACGGGGCGTTCGCACTACTCGCCGCCACCGGGCGGTTTCCGGGAGGCGGTAGCGATCGTCGGCCGTCAGTCGGGCAAGACGCGCGTCGCTTCGAATATCGTTGCGTACGAGAGCGCCTTCGCCGAAGCGACGACCGACGGCGCGGTCTACAGCATCTTGTGTGCACAGGATTGGAGATCGAGCATTAGGGCGGCCTTCAGCTATTTGAGCGCGGCGTTTCAAGCGAGCCCCGTGTTGCGGCGCAGCGTCTCTCGTGAGACCACCGACACACTCGATCTCGTGAACGGTTACCGTTGTGCCACCTATCCGTGCCGTCCCGCAAGCATTCGCGGCCTTCGGGCGAAGGTCGCAGTCTGTGACGAAATCGCATATTTCCGTTCCACCGAAAGTGGCTATGCGACCGATACGGAGATGCTTCGCGCGCTCCGCCCCTGCCTTGCGACGACCGGCGGCAAGCTCGTCGTCATCTCGAGCCCCTACGGAGCGAGTGGCGCGCTCTGGGAGCTTCACCGAAGGCACTTCGGACGCGACGACTCCCCGACCCTCGTGTGGGTGGCGTCCGCACCGACGATGAATCCCACACTTTCGCGCGATTACCTCGAGCGCATGCGCCTCGACGATCCCGAGGCCTATCGCAGCGAGGTCCTCGGTGAGTTTCGCGCCGGGATCGCTCAGCTCCTCGACTTCGAGCAGCTCGACGCGTGCGTGGTGCGCGGCCGCGGCGACCTCCTCCCGATTCCCGGGAGCCTCGCACACCGTGGGTTCGTTGACCCTTCCGGTGGTAGGGCCGATGCCTTTGGGCTCGCGATCGCTCACCTTACCACCCGCGGTGTCACTGTCGACGTGGCACGGGCGTGGCCGGCGCCCTTCGAGCCCTCAGTGATCGTGCGCGAGGCCGCGAGCCTCTTCAAGGATTTCGGAATTACACGCATCAGTGGCGACCGCTACGCGGGCGAGTACAACGCCGAGGCCTTCCGCGCCGCGGGCATTCGATATGAGCCGGCGCGGCTCGATCGCTCTGGGCTCTACCTCGAGTTGCTCCCGCTCGTCAGCGGCCGCCGCATCGAGCTGCCCGACAACGCGCAGCTCTTGCGCGAGCTGCGCACGCTCGAGCGGCGCACGGGGCCGTCGGGCCGCGACAGAGTCGATCATATTCGAGGGGCGCACGACGACCTAGCCCCAATCCGACAATAAATCGTCGCAGCTCGGTGGCAATGACCGGGACGG
>DAIOWK010000401.1:0-3218 GCA_036758525.1 Myxococcota bacterium | reverse complement strand
GCTTCGGAGCCGTGGAGCTCGAGGTGACGACGCTGCGCCAAGGCAAACGCTCGCGGGCTCTGCAGGTACACATCACTCAGAATGGGAACCCGATTCTCTCCGCGCTCGGCTGGACCATCGCCGAGGGCAGCCAGGGCTTCGAGCATGACCACGCGAAGATGCCGTCCGTGCCACCTCCGGACGAGCTCCGCAGCTTCAAGGATCTCACCGACACCTACGACGAGTGGTACCCGGTCTGGCGGGCAATTGATGGACGCCCCGCCGTGTGGAGCGAGGAACCTGGACCGCCGGTGTGGCATACCTGGATGCGTCTTAGTGCAAAGCCAAATCTCCTAGATCCTTTTCTGGAAGCAGCGCGCACGCTCATGTGGATGGATCTCATGATGTGGAATGCGGCGACGCCTCCTCATCAGCCCTGGCCAGTCACTCACCTCGCACCGAACCTTGACCTCGCTGTGCTGTTTCACGGCGCTGCCCCCGACGAGGAGTGGCTGCTCTGCGACGCCCATGCCCCGCTTGCAAGAGACGGTCTTGTCGGTTGCAACGGTCGTGTCTGGACGCCGGGCGGGCGCCTGCTCGCCTCGGGAACCTCTCATCTCCTCTGTCGCCCAAACCCGCTCTACGAGAAGGAACTCCACCTCCGCCAAGAACGGGAGGGAATCCCTCCGCCCGAGGCACGATAGGGCTCTCCATCCAAGGGTCCCGGCTGGTGAGAAACGCCGTTTGTCCCGTGGGGCTGCGGGAGAGATTCTGCATTCCGTGAAGCGGAGGCGAAGGTGCCAGCAATGAGCACCTCCTGTTCCCCTCAATTGTGTTTACCCGCGAGCACCCTCGCTCGCTCCCGCGTGTCCATGCTAGATTTCACGCGCCGGCTCGCCCCCCGGAGCTCTTTCGGTGGGTGGGCGCTCCCCCCACCACGGCTCTGATTGGAGGCTTGCGTTGAGCCGCATTCTGGATGCCCTGCGGACTGCCGAGAGCGTGCGCTCCCCGCACGGCGTGAAGTGGGAGCGTGGGGATCGCTCCTTCCGTGTCATCACGGTCACCAGCAACAAAGGCGGTGTAGGGAAGACCACGCTCGCGACCAACCTCGCCGTCTACCTGCGGGCGCTGGATGAAACCACGCCGGTCTTGATCGCGGGGTTCGATGACCACCCGGCGCTCGATCGGATGTTCGCGCTCGAGACGAGCTCGAGCGGGATGCAGATCGCCCAGGCCCTGCGAGGAGGCAGCCTCGCCCCGGCCATCCGGCTCGGACAATACGGCGTTCACTACGTGCCCTCGAGCCGCGACATCTGCGAGCTAAAGCGCGAGATCACGACGCCCTGGTCCCTGCAGAACGTCCTCCTCGAGACGGGCTGGTCGGGTCTCGTGGTCCTCGACACCAAGAGCGACTTCGAAATCTTGACGCGCAACGCCATCGCGGCCGCGGATCTTACGCTTGTGGTGGTCAAGGACCAGGCCTCCCTCTTCGAGGCACAGCGTGTGTTCGAGCTGTTTCACGAGTGGCACCGGCCCCTCGATCGAGCACGCATTGTGCTCTCGCTGGTCGACATGCGGATCAGCTTCCGCGGGAGCGAAGCCGAAGATGTGCTGAATCTGCTGCTCACGGAAGTTCGCCAGCGCGGGTTTCCTCTCTTCGACACCTTTGTCTCCCGCAGCCCGAAGGTGGAGTCGCTGTATACGAATCCCGAACGGCGCGCGCTCTCGATCTTGCATGGTGCGCCGGGGACCCCCGTGCACCGCCAGATGCAGCGCCTTGCCGAGGACGTTCTCGCAGCCCTGCCGCCCCGGGAAGCCGCGCGGGAGAGCGCTCCCAAAAGCGGGAGTGAAGGCGAGCTCAAGCACTGGCTGCTCTATGGAAAAGGCAGCCCACAGGACCTCCCGTAGGCCCGACCACCCACGAGGCTCGATCGGGTGCGAAAGGCGCGCAGCTTTGAGGCCCCTCCAACAGCGGGACTTTTGAGGCATGCCGTGAAGGCCAGCGAGGGAACGCCGGCTGTGCCCTTCGCACTGAAGGACACCACGGGCGCTTTGCACAGACTCGACGACTACGCAGCAAAGTGGCTGCTTCTGATCTTCCATCGCCACCTGCGCTGACTGCCCTGCCGCGAGCACCTGTCGCAGTTGCGACAACACGCCGCCGAGATCGAATCGCTTGGACTTAAGGTTCTCGTGGTCACCTTCGAGGCCGCGAATGTGGCAGCCGACTATGTGCTCGAGACGGGACTTCCCTGGCCCCTGCTGCTCGATCCGACCCGCTCGCTCTACACCGCCTATGGGATGGGCCGCGGCCGCTTCTGGAAAATCTGGGGGCCTGCAACGTGGTGGGCGTACGCGCGCCTCGTGGCCCGCGGAGAGAGACCGCGGCGACCTTCCGGTGACGTCGCTCAACTTGGGGGGGACGTCCTGATTGATCCGGCCGGAAGGGTGGCGGTGTTGCACGCGGGCGAGGGACCTGCGGATCGCCCCTTGATCCCTGCACTGCTTCAAGCGGCCGGGAACGAGCGTGCCTCCGCCTAGCGCGGGGACGGAAGCGCACGGATCGACACGAAAGAGATCCGGCGAGAAGGCAGCGTCGGGTTCGCGCTCGGTTCTCTCCGACCGAGGGCCCTGTCCCGCCGAGGCTGCGCCGGGCCGAGAGGCCGCGCGGGCGAGGCTGGAGTACTTTGCCTGGGATGACTCCGCCTTTTCTCTTCAATCCCTTGGACGAGGCTACCCGCCGCGATCCCTATGCGCTTTACGCGAGGGGCAGGAGCGAGTTCCCCGTATTCGCGCACGAAGGGCTGCCGCTGCGGCTCTTCTCGGTTTTCCGCCACGAGGACTGCCAGGCAATCCTGCGGGACGACGAAGCCTGGTCGAACGTCTTCCGGATTGAGGAAACCCAGCTCCAATCCGACATTGCCGCCCTCGACGCGGACTTCGGGGAACCGCCGCCACCGAGCATGCTCGGAACGGACGGCGCCGAGCACGCTCGCCTGCGGAGCCTCGTAAACAAGGCCTTTACCCCGCGCATCGTCCAGCGCCTTGAGCCGCGCATGCACGAAATCGCACATGAGCTGATTCACGCGGCCGTCAAAAAGCGCACCGTCGATCTCGTCGAAGCCCTGACCTATCCCCTCCCGGTCACGATCATTGCGGAAATCATCGGCGTTCCGCCGGGGGACCGCTCCCAGTTTAAGACCTGGTCTGACGAGGCCGTGTCGGTCCTCGGGACGGGC
>DAIOWK010000400.1:0-3232 GCA_036758525.1 Myxococcota bacterium | reverse complement strand
AGAGAGAGAATCTCGGAACCTGGCAGACCAAGACCAAGCTGCAGCAGGAGCTCACGACCTGGATCCAGCAGTACGTAAACGACACGGACACACCGCATCCCGGCACGGTCGGGCGCCGCCCTCTGCGGCGGGCCCAGATCCTGGTGGAGGATATCGAGGGCGACCCTGGTTGGTACAAGGTGGATCTCAAGGTCATGCCCCATTTCAAATATCAGGGTGCGAACTTCACGCTCTCGCTCGTCTCGAAGATGGACGCAAACAAGTAGCGGGAAGGCCGGAGCGGGGCACACGCCGGCCGGAGCGGCTCAGGTATGCCGGGCAATCGCGGGCTCTTTGATCGTCTGCGAACCGCGGATCTCGGGACGGCGCGATCCGTGCACGAGCGGACAGACCAGATCCAGGAGTCCATTCTGCGCAACCTGCAGCGCATCCTCAACACGCGCCAGGGTGACAGCGCTGCCGTGCCGGAGTTCGGCATTCCCGCGCTCACCGACATGGACATCGGGGGCCGTGCCGAAGAGATGCGCCGGACGATCGAAGATTCGATCCGAACCTTCGAGCCAAGGCTGAGCTCCGTACGGGTGCGATGGCAGGAGGTCGACGAATCCGACGTTTTGAAGCTCCGCTTCGAAGTCCTGGCCCGGCTCGCGACGAGCGACGAGAAAGTGGGCGTGCGCTTCGCGACAGTGGTAGACGCGAACGGTCAGTGGAAGGTGGCGGGGTGAGCGCTGGGGAAACACCGCTCCACGCACCGTAGGACGCGCGGCAGATGTTCACGCGATACTACCAAGAGGAGCTCGAGCTCCTGCGCGAGCTTGGGCGAGATTTTTCACGCGAGCACCCCACGCTCGCGCCGCACCTTGGGGAGGCTGGCACCGATCCGGACGTGGAGCGGGTGCTCGAGGGCGTCGCCTACCTGACGGGCGGTATCCGCGAGCGGCTTGACGACGATCTTCCGCAGCTCACGCAGACCCTCCTCGACATGCTCTGGCCGCACTACCTGCGTCCCGTGCCTTCGAGCGCGATCGTCGAGTTCTCGCACCCCGCCAAGCCAAAGACGACCTCAACCGAGCGCATTCCGCGCGGCGTAACCGAGCTCGAATCAGTGCCTGTCGATGGTACCCCGTGCCGCTTCCGCACGTGCAACGACGTCGACTTTCATCCTCTTCGCGTCGCCGCCGCGCAGCTCGAGTCGACCGGCCGCGGGGCATTGCGGCTCCATTTCGAAGTGCTCGGCAATGCCAAGGTCGCCGAGTTGAAGCTCGACCCGCTGCGCCTTTTCCTGCATGGCGATCTTGCCCTCTCCACCACTCTTTATCTCTGGCTCGTGCGGCACGTAGAGGCCGCGGAGCTCGAGGTCGTGATGGGCGGAAAGACACTGCGCGCTGCCCTGCCCTCGCGGCCCGCGCCCGTGCAACCCGCGGGCGTGCGTGAAGAGGAAGGACTTTTCCCATATCCCCGACACTCCTTTCTCGGCTATCGCCTCCTGCAGGAATACTTCACGCTTCCGCAGAAGTTTCTCTTCGTCGACGTGCGCGGGCTCGGAGCCTTGAGGCAGCTCGCGCCGGAGACGGCTTTCGACCTCGTGTTGCGCTTCCGCGAGCGCCCCCCCGAGGGCCTGCGCGTCACGGCAGACAACGTGCGGCTGCACTGCACGCCGGTTGTCAATCTCTCGTCGCGTGACGCCGACCCCATCCGTCTGGACCACCGCAGAACGAGCTACTTGCTGCGCCCCTCCGACCCCGAGCCTAATCACTTTGAAGTGTATTCCGTCGATAGCGTAACGGGTCTCGCGCATGGAACCGGCGAGCGTCGCACCTATCACCCTTTTTACTCGTTCCGCCATGGCATGGCGCCCGGCGATCCGCGGACGGTCTACTATCAGCTCCGGCGCGTCCCGGCGGTGGCGAAGCCCAACTCCGACGTTTATTTGAGCTTCGTCACCGCTGAAGAGCGCGGACAGCTCCCGGAGACGGAGACAGTCTCCGTCGAGCTCACCTGCACCAACCGCAGGCTCCCGGAAGGACTCAAGCCGGGTGACATCCGGCAGCAGACCGACCTGTCTCCCCAATTTGCAGACTTCCGCAACTTAACGCCTCTCACGCCCTCGGTCCTCCCGCCCCTCGGTGGGGGATTCCACTGGCGCCTCATCTCCCACCTCGCCCTTAACCACGTTTCCCTTGCGTCTCCAGAGGCGCTGCGCGGGATCCTGGGCCTCTACAACTTTCAGGCGCTCTACGACCGGCAGGCCGGTCGGGCGAACCAGCTGCGGCTCGCCGCGCTTAGTGCGGTCGAAGCGCGCCAGTCGGAACGCATCTTCCGCGGCACGCCGATGCGCGGAATCGCAACACGCATCGAGCTCGATGAGACGGGCTTCGCCGGTGAGGGAGAGCTCTATCTCTTCGCCACGGTGCTCGAGGAGTTCCTCGCACTCTACGTCTCCGTCAACGCCTTCAGCGAGCTCACGGTACGCGGCAAGCAGAAGGGAGAGACCTACGCATGGCCACCGAGGGTGGGGAGACAGGTGATCCTCTAATCCGCGCGCTGGAGGAGGACCCGGCAAGCTTCACGTTCTTCCAGGCGATCCGTCTGCTCGAGCAAGCGCATCCCGAGACAGTGTCACTCGGTGAGGCGGGGCCTGCCTCCCGGGAAGTGGCGCGGCTTCGCCCGACAAGCTCGCTCGCGTTCCCGACGAGCGATCTCACGGCGGTGACGCGTCGGTCCCGCGGAGATCCTCCCTTCGAGATCGAGACACCCATTTTTGGCCTGTACGGTCCGAGCTCCCCGCTGCCGGCGTTCTACTCCGAGGACATCTTGAAGGCGGAGCTCCTGGGCGAGAGCGACCCTGCGCGCGTCTTTCTCGACCTCCTGAACCATCGGCTGCTGGCACTCTTGTTTCGCGCCTGGTCGAAGTACCGCTGGGAGTTCACCTTCCAGCCCGGCGCCACGGATCGCACGTCTCAGCATCTTTTGGGGCTGATCGGCCTCGCGACCGACGGGCTGCGCGAGCGCGTGGGTCTTCCTGCCGGGCGCCTACTCCGGTACGCCGGATTTATCTCGCAGCGCCCACGCGGCGCGGTGTTCCTTGGAGGCGTGATCTCGGACTACTTCGACGACGTGCCCGCGGATGTCGAACAATGCGTGCTGCGCCGGGTCGATATCCCCATGGAAGATCAGAACCGCATTGGGATCGCAAACGGCACGCTTGGGGAGAACCTCGTGATCTGGGAGT
>DAIOWK010000399.1:0-3243 GCA_036758525.1 Myxococcota bacterium | reverse complement strand
AGGAGTTCAAGTTCTTGATCTCGTTGCGGATCCCGAGTGAGCCGCCTTTCTTCCGAAGCGATACATTGGCATCGCAGCGGAAGTGACCTTTTTCCATGTCCGCGTCCGAGACGTCGACGTAGCGCAGCAGCTGGCGCAGGGTGCGGAGGTAGGCCCCGGCCTCCGCGGGCGAGCGCAGGTCGGGCTCAGAGACGATCTCGAGGAGCGGGACCCCTGCACGGTTCAGGTCCACGTGCGATCCGTTGCGACCGGTGATCGCTGCGTCGTGGATCGACTTGCCCGCGTCCTCTTCCATGTGGATCCGGGTAATCCCGATGCGCTTGGCGAAGCTTCGGCCAGCCGCATCCTCGCCGTCGATCTCGATCCAGCCGTTCGTCGCGAGCGGCTCCTCATACTGGGAGATTTGGTAGCCCTTGGGAAGATCGGGATAGAAGTAGTTCTTCCGCGCAAACACCGAACGAGAATGCACCGTGCAGTTCATGGCGAGTGCGGTTCGCACCCCGAATTCCACAGCACGCGCATTCAGGACTGGGAGGGCGCCCGGAAGCGCTAGGCAGACCGGGCAGGCGTGGTGGTTCGGATCGTCGCCGTAGCGCACCTGGCAACCGCAAAAGAGCTTCGATTCGGTGCGAAGCTGCGTATGCACCTCGAGCCCGATCACCACTTCGTAGCTGGAGTTCGTTTGGACGCTCACGTGGGCTCCGGCGGACGACGGGTATGCCAGTCGGTGCATCGCTGATAAGTGTCAGCGGTGCGCAGAAGCGTCGCCTCATCGAGGGGCTTGCCCAGAAGCTGGAGACCCACCGGCAGGCCGTGTGCGAAGCCGCAGGGAATCGAGAGGCCGGGAATGCCAGCGAGGTTGGCGGACACGGTGTAAACGTCAGAGAGGTACATGCGCAGCGGGTCCGACGCCTTCTCACCCAGCCGAAATGCCACCTCAGGTGCGGTCGGAGTCGCGATCAGGTCGCAGCCCGCGAAGGCCTGTTCGAAATCGTGACGCAGGAGTGTCCGCACCTGCTGCGCTTTGCGGTAGTAGGCATCGTAATACCCCGCCGAGAGCACATAGGTGCCCAGCAGGATGCGCCGTTTGACCTCCGCACCAAATCCCTCGGAGCGTGTACGTCGGTACATGTCACCGAGGTCCTTGGCATTTGCCGTGCGGTGCCCGTAGCGCACTCCGTCGTAGCGGGCGAGATTGCTCGAAGCTTCGGCCGTGGCGATCAGGTAGTAGGTCGCAATCGCATACTTCGTGTGGGGAAGGGAGACCTCGCGGGTCTTCGCCCCGCAACGTTCCAGCTCGGCGACCGCCTCGCGCACGCACGCCAACACTGCGGGATCGACGCCCTCCTCGACCAGGTATTCACGCGGGAGCCCGATCACCAGTCCTGAGATCTCTCCTGACAATCGCTGCGTGTACTGGGGTACGGGCTCGGGCAACGAGGTGGAGTCGCAGGGATCATGACCGCACAACACCTCGAGCGCGGTAGCGCTATCGGCCGCTGAGCGGGTAAAGGCACCGATCTGATCGAGAGAGGACGCGAATGCCACAAGTCCGTAGCGCGAGACGCGCCCGTAGGTCGGCTTGATCCCCGCCAGGCCCGTGCACGCGGCAGGCTGGCGGATGGAGCCCCCGGTGTCGCTGCCGAGCGCAAGAGGAACGACGCCCGCCGCGACTGCGGCGGCGGATCCGCCCGATGAGCCCCCCGGCGTTCGCGCGAGGTCCCAAGGATTCCTCGACGCTCCATAAGCGGAGTTTTCCGTGGACGAACCCATGGCGAACTCATCAAGGTTCGTGCGTCCGATGATCACGGCGCCGGCCTGCCGCAGCTTTGTCACCGCAGTGGCGTTGTAGGGCGAAACGAAGCCCGCGAGAATTCGCGACGCGCACGTCGTAGCCTCACCTGCTTGAACCATGTTGTCCTTGATCGCGACGGGAATGCCCTCGAGCGCAGACCGCCGCTCACCGCGTGCCAAGCGCGCGTCCGCCTCGGCAGCCTCGGCCCGCGCACGTTCCGGGCGCAGACCGACGAACGCATGGAGTGCCGGTTCGAGTGCCTCGGCGCGCGCAAGCGCCGCATCGGTAAGGTCCCGTGAGGACAGCTTGCGACCGTCCAGCTGCGCACGCAGTTCGGAAATCGTGCCGAGCGGCCCGGCCATCAGTGCTCCTCACCCTCCAGCACCGGCGGCACCACGAATGCCGAGTTCTCGCGCTGAGGTGCATTCGCGGTGGCCAGCTCAGCAGGCAGACCCGGAACGGCACGGTCTTCGCGCAAGGGTGTGCGGATCGGGACGGCGTGGGAGGTGGGCTCCACACCTGTGGTGTCGACCGCACGCAGGAGCTCCACGTAGTCGAGGATGGCGTCGAGCTGGCTGGTCATGCGAGAGGCTTCGTCGTCGGAGAGCGACAGGCGGGCCAGCGTGGCCACGCGCTCCACCTCCTCGCGCGTGATCCGGGACATAATTGTGAGGCTAGCAAGTGCTCCCCCCACGCGATAGCCTCGCGCAGCCGCATGACGGAGCCTCACCAAGCTTTTTCCGACCTCCCCGACGACGTCCTCGCTGGCATTCGTGACCTTGGGTGGAAGCAGCCGATGCCGGTCCAGGCGCGCGTCTTGCCGCTCATGAAGACCAATCGCGACCTGATCGTGCAGGCACGTACCGGCAGCGGGAAAACCGGGGCCTTCGGCATTCCCATCGTCACGGCCGTCGAGACCGCCCTCGCAGAGACACAGGCGCTCGTCCTCGCACCCACGCGAGAGCTCGCGAATCAGGTGGCCACCGAGATCACTGCCATGGGCAAGCATCGCGGTGTCCGGACACTTCCGATCTACGGTGGCGTCGGCTACGGAGCGCAGGTCGATGGGCTCCGGGCCGGTGCACACGTGGTGGTGGCTACACCGGGGCGTTTGCTCGACCACCTGAGCGCTGGTCGCTTGCGCCTCGATCACGTGAAAGTGCTTGTGCTCGACGAAGCGGATGAGCTGCTCTCGCTGGGTTTTTGGCCCGATATGAAGGAAATCCACTCCTATCTGCCGTCCATGCGGCAGTCCTGCCTCTTCTCCGCCACGATTCCCGAGAAGGTTCGCTCCCTTGCTCGCGTTTTCCTCCGCGATCCTGAGTTCGTCACGCTCTCCGAGGGGCAGCTCGCGCCGAGCGAGATCGAGCACTTCTTCTATGTGACGCCCGCGACCGAGAAGGAAGCAAATCTCGTTCGCGTGCTCGAGTACGAAGATCCGGAAAGCG
>DAIOWK010000398.1:0-3244 GCA_036758525.1 Myxococcota bacterium | reverse complement strand
GGAATTCTGTGAGAGGCGTCTTCTCGCCCGTATTCACCGCTACACGATGGAGCGTTTGCGGCGCGAGATCGAGCCGGTGACGGCTCAGGATTTCCTGCGTTTCTTGTTGCGCTGGCAGCATGTGGCGCCCCTTACGCAGCTCGAGGGGAAGCGTGGTCTTCTCGCCGTCGCCCATCAGCTGCAAGGCTTCGAGCTTGCGGCGGGGGCCTGGGAGGAGGCGGTTCTACCGGCCCGAATCGCGGCCTACCGACCGGAATGGCTCGATGCGCTCTGCCTCTCCGGTGAGCTCGCATGGGCGCGCCTCAGCCTGCGCGAGGCGGCGGTGCCGGAGACAGACGGCGCACACCTCCCCGGTCACGCGGGTCGTGGCGGCCTCGTTCCTTCGCGCGCCACGCCCATCGCCTTCGCGGCCCGGGAGGACATGCCGTGGATCTTGGCAGCCTCTCGTGGCGAGGCGGAGCCCGTGGCTCCCGGCGAGGGACCCGCGCGCGATCTTCTCGACGCGCTGCGCAGGCACGGCGCACTCTTCCAGCGAGAGCTCATCACGCACACCCGGCGCCTGCCCGTGGAGGTGGAGGAAGGGCTCTGGGACCTGGTCTCCCGCGGACTCGTGACCGCAGATGGCTTTGTGAGCGTCCGCGCGCTGCTTGCGGGCCACGCCCGGCCGACGCCTCGGGGTGCCGCGACGCTCCGCGGAGGCTCGGCCGCGGGGAGGACCGCGCGCCTGCGGCGCGGACGCGCGGTGCGGGCGGCCGAGGGTCGATGGTCGCTTGTGCCTGCCCCCGACGCGGGCGCTGAGGTCGAGACGCTGGCCGAGGCGGTGGCGGAGCAGCTTCTCACGCGGTGGGGAGTGATCTTCCGCGACCTACTCTCGCGCGAGAGCCTCGTCTTACCGTGGCGAAATGTGCTCTGGGCACTGCGTCGGATGGAGGCGCGTGGCAGCGCGCGGGGTGGGCGGTTCGTGACGGGCTTCGTGGGGGAGCAGTACGCGCTCCCCGGCGCGCTGGACGCCCTGCGCGCGACGCGTCGGCGCGAGCGTTCTGGCGAGTGCGTACGGGTGAGCGCGGTCGATCCGCTAAACCTCGTCGGGATCTTGACGCCGGGTCCGCGCATTCCGGCAGTGCGCACCCGACTCGTGGCCTATCGCGACGGCCTGCCCGTCCCGGAGGGGGAAGCCCGGGCGGCGCAGCCAGCGTAGGATCCCGTTCGCCCGCGCACATTCGATTGGCTGGACGTCCGTGCCGAGAGCGTGGGGCGCAAGCGCTCATCTTGGAGGCCGGGAAGCTCGCTTCGACCGCGTGGGTGTCGATTCGTGCGCAGATCCTGGACCGAGGGAGATGAGGCGGAGCTTTCGACGGGCCCCCGACTCCCTGGAGCAACTTCGGTGGTTCTTCGGCATCGAACTCCCGCCGAGGGAGGAGGATTAGGCACTGGGCGATCCTCACGAGTACCACAGCGGCGAGCTCGCTGTGCAAGCGCGGGTCGGCACGGCCGCTTCGGCGGAGCGCCTTGGCGTGGGGATCGTGGCACGCATCCCCGCCCGCGCGGCGGAGTTCCTCTCGGGCCAGCGCCTCGCTGTGATCGCCGGTGTCGATTCCGCCAGGGCGGCGTGGGCGTCGCTTCTGATGGGCACCCCGGGCTTTCTCCGCGCCCGGGGGGAGAGCGTGCTCGAAATCGCGGCGCTCCTTCCACCCGACGACCCCCTGGCGCCTTCGCTCGCTCTGGGCATGCCAATCGGGGTTCTCGTGATCGATCTTCTCTCGCGCCGCCGCCTTCGTGTGAATGGCCAAGCGTGGCTCCCTGGGGATGGTGCGCTGTGCGTCGCAGTCGAGGAGCTGTTTTGGAATTGTCCGAAGTACATCCAGTCGCGGGAGCTCACCGCCCTCGATGAGGGAGGTAACGGACGATCGCGTCCACGCTCGGGCAGCCGGCTTGAACCCGAACAGCGCGTCTGGGTCGAGGCGGCCGACACCCTCTTCGTCGCCAGTGCCCGTGACGGCTATGGGGCAGACGCGTCTCACCGCGGGGGTCTTCCGGGATTCGTGCGCGTCGACGGAGAGCACGCGGTGATCTTTCCCGATTATGTAGGCAACGGAATGTTCCAGACTCTCGGGAACTTCCTGGCCGATGGCCGGGCAGGTCTTCTCTTCCCCGACTTCGAACGTGGGCGCACGCTCCAGCTGACGGGCCGGGCCTCGATCGAGTGGGAAGCGAGCGGTGACCGGAGCTTCCCCGGTGCGGAGCGGCTCGTGCGCGTCAAGGTCGAACGCTGGGTGGAGCAGACCGGGGTCATGCGCATCGTGGCTCGCCTGATCGAGCGCTCGCCGCACAATCCAAAATCGCCCTAGGCCTTGGGACCGCCAGCGGTGCGAGCCGCGCGTCGGGCGCCGATCCCTGCGAGCACCAGTGCCACGACGATCCCCAGGATGGACGCCACGAACAAGAGATACACAGCCGTGTTGACGGGAGGGCCGCCGGGCGAGAGGCCCCGGTTCCCGGTCGCGGCGCCGAGAATGGAGGCCACCACGTTGCCGTACGCCATGCCGACCACGGAGACCGCGAGCAGGCGCTGCTGTCGGGGGTTCAGCACGAGGACGCCGCCGGCCGCTGCGAGCGCGATGGCGACGAGCCCGTTCAGGACCCCCTCGAGGTGCGCCATGCGCCAGGCACGCAGGGGCTCGGCCTGGCCGCTCGCGATCGCCGACGCATAAGGGATTCCCGCGAGGAGGCCCAGGGCGATCACGATCACGCCGTGCAGGACAATGCGTGCGCGCAGCTTCGGGTCCATCAGCCTGCGACGCTCACGTCCACCGGGATGCCGTTTAGCACCGCGTTGCCCGAGAGCGCATCCAAAAGTCGTTCGTCCGCGAGCAAGTTCGAATTCACTCCAGGCCGCGCGTTCGCAACCGTGAGGCGGATGCCCTCGGCGTCGTGTCCGAAGCCGTGGGGCAGCGAGACCACGCCGGGCATCATTTCCTGGGTCACGACGACCGGCGCCTCGACGCTTCCCACCCGTGACTTCACGCAGGCACGCCCGCCGTCGGTGAGGCCGATCCGTTTCGCGTCGTCGGGGTGGACGAGGAGCGTGCAACGCTCCGGACCCTTCGCCAGGCTCGGCAGGTTGTGCATCCATGTGTTGTTTGACCGCAGGTGGCGGCGGCCGATCAGGAGCATCTCGGGTCCCTCCCGACGCTCGGCAAGGGCTGCGCGCAGGCGTTCAGTGTCTGCGCGGAGAAGCGGGTGC
>DAIOWK010000397.1:0-3248 GCA_036758525.1 Myxococcota bacterium | reverse complement strand
CACCGGGGAGAGCGGCGGCGATGAGTGATCGCCCGTTCGTCGTGGTCGTGTTCGGATCGGAAGGTCCGACGCGGGCGCTTGCGCGCTATGTTTCGATGTGGCAGCGCGCTCGCCCCGACGAGCCTCTGCCGGATTGCTTCGTCGTCGTCGGGGACCAGCACCTAGAAGAGTTCCTGAGCGGGTGGTTCGGCGACGGCGAGTGCCGATCGCGAGCGGCCACGAGCAGCCGCGCTAGAAAGCGCGGGGGAGGATGCGCACATGGGAAAGGGGATCTCAGGACCGCCGGGCGATGACGATTGGATGCCGGGTGGACCGTCCAGCCAGGTCGAGCGACTCGAAGATGTGGCGGGCGACACCGACACGATGACGACGCACGATCTAGAACGCCAGCCCCAACTGCCTCTTCATGGGCACACGTTTCAAAACGAGTACGGCGGTGCAGTGCGCGGGCACGTGGTCAATCCCATCGCGCCAGGCCATAGAGCGCCGCTCAAGGGGGCGAACGAGTCTCCACCCGTCGTCCCGAGTGAGATTGACGAATTGTTCGACGAGTAGACCTCAACACGGGAAAGGAGCAACGCTATGGCTAACGAGTACGATCACTGCTTCGACGCTAAGTACGAGGGCTTGATGAAGCAGGAGCCCGACGGCGGCGTCGTTCCCGCGGCTGGGGAGTCAGGATCGAAGGGGACCACGCCGCAGATCGCCGAGGGTGGCGCGGGCGTCGACGTCCAGGAGGACATGACCATCACGCACCGGGCCGATGGCTACGACCTGCCATTGACATCGACGCACAAGGTGGCCGTTGGTGTGAGCCCCGACGAGCGCGAGGATCGGAAGCAGCGGCCGCCCAAGGGAATAGGCGGCCTCTAGATGTCTGTGACGGCAAGCCCCGGGCCGTCCTCGGAGAAAGTCTCTGTGGCGGCCCAACTTTGTTGCGTGGCCTCGCCTCCGCCCGCCGCTCCCTTCGTCCCGCTGGGTGCGGGCATCCCCGGGTTGTTTGAGGCGAGCCCCGCCTCCCCGCCGCGCGGGTCTTACTCCTTTGCTCACGCGGCCGGGAGGCGGCACTAACTAGAAGGAGAAGGAAGTGCTGATTCTGGATATAAGCAGCGGCGACGGAGCGGTCGCGCACACCTCTACGGTGTTCGGCTGGCCTGGCGCGTCGCTCGCCTACCTGCACTTGCATATTCTCTCGTCGCCTGCGGGTGCGACCGGACTGACCGCCGGTCTCAACCTCATCGGCGATCAGGCGGTCTTGTTTCCGATCTGGTCCGACGGTCTCCGCGTGGGCCCGGCAGATTTCTTGTTCGTGCTTGGGGAGGCGGCGAGCAACATCACCCCTGCGCATGACATTGCGGCGGTGGGAAACGTGCCCGTCGGCGCGGATTCGATGACGGTGACGGTGTCGCCTGACAGCGCTGGTGCGTCACAGTATCAGGTGTGGGGCAAAGTTTTGACATGGGGGCGCTTCGCGGCGTGAGCGGAAAGAAGACGCTCGCGGAGGCGGACTATCCGCGTATTGCAATCTGGGCTTCTACAGGTTGTCGTAAAATCGATGCGGCCCGCCAGCTTGGTTTAAGTGCCGATACTTTTCGCCGGATCCTCGACGAGGACGAGCGCGCGATGACCGCGTGGGAAGAAGGTCGTGGGGCGGAGCACTCGGCATTGGTCGGTGTGCTCTACAAGGCGGCGGTGGATAAGGGCAACATCGTCGCTGCGATGTTCCTCTTGAAGGCGCGACACGGGTACGTCGAGGGTGCGCCGGTCGAGAGCGGCAACCGGGTGAACATCGTCTTCCAGCTCCCGGCGCCGCTGAGCCCCGAGCAATACGCGCAGGTCGTTCGCGCGAACCCGAAGGCGATCGAGGCGGCTGCCGAAGCGGAGCCGAGTCGCCCCCTTGAGCTAGCCCGTGGCTGAGACGGACGGCGACTTCCAGTTGCTCGATTGGCAGACTCGCGGGATGGCGATCCCAGACGGCTACTGCAAGCTGTACGCGGGAGGACGTGGCGGCGGAAAGAGCCGTGCGATGCAGTACGAGATCGTGCGACATTGCGAGCGCTTCGGCCCCCTCGCGCGCGTGCTCGTCATTCGCCAGACGCTGCGGGGCTTAGAAGATTTCAAGCTGGCGCTTCATGACTTGCTCGTCCGCGTCTACGGCACCGCAGTGCGCTTCAATCACAATGAAGGGATCTTTCGGCTGCCCAACGGCGCCTACGTTGAATTGGGTCAGCTTGAGAACGCGGGTGACTACGGGAAATACCAAGGCCGATCCTTCACGCTGCTGTGTATCGATGAGGCCGGGCAGTACGCAGATCCGACGCTGCTCTTCAGGCTTTTCAGCAACCTCCGCGGCCGGAAAGGGATGCCGATCATCATCATTTTGGCCGCGAATCCGGGAGACCCAGGGCATCACTGGGTCGCGGCGATGATCTTCAACGGTGCGGGGCCTTGGGAGCCGTTTACCGAGGAAAAGACCGGTCGCGTGTGGGTGGTCTGTCCAAGCACGTATTTGGACAACGTGCACATCGATAGAGAGGAATATCGGCGCCAGCTCGAAGCCTCGTGCCCGAATGATCCGGAGCTTCTCGCGGCCTGGCTGGCGGGCGACTGGTCGGTGGTTCGAGGCGCATTTTTTGCGTCAGTGCTCAGCGAGAAGCGGAACGCGTTCGGGCCGTGGGATCCGAACCAGTGGACCCGAGAGGCGCGCTTCCGCCGGCCTGAGCCCGTCGGCGCTCGCTACCTCAAGGCGCAGATCGTCGAGTCCGACCTCCCGACGCGGGGCCAGTGGCAGGGCTTCCTAAGTCTCGATTGGGGCTCCGCGGCCCCGTGCGTCGCATATCTGTGCATGCGGTCGCCCGGCGAGGTGGGCCCCGATGGGAAATGGTACGCGAGAGATTCGATCCTCGCCGTCGACGAGGTCGCGACGAACGAGCCCGGGAGCTTGACGAGAGGCATGGGCTACACCGTGCCGCGCGTCGCCGAGGAGATCCTCACGATGTGCGATCGCTGGGGTGTGCGACCCGAGGGCGTTGCGGACGACAGCATCTTCATCCGCGGCGGCCTCAGCGTCGGGAGCGTGGCCGACGAGTTCCTGCGCTGCGGGATCCGCTTCGAGCCGGCGATGAAGGGTCTGCGGAGCTGGGAGACGATGAAGCGCATGCTGGCCGACGCGGGCGAGCCGGATAAAGCTGGAATCAGGCCTGTCCCAACGTTAGTTGAAGAGAATCAGCTGGTTGCCGTCCGAGGGC
>DAIOWK010000396.1:0-3262 GCA_036758525.1 Myxococcota bacterium | reverse complement strand
AAACGTCGGCCGCAGCACCGTCCGGAATGTGTGGCAGCTCGGTCTCTCGAAAGTTCGCCACGACCCACCAGGTTCGCGTGTCCACCAGGGTGAAGAGCTCGATACCCGGGCGGGCGAATGCGCCTTCCGAGATGGTTAGGTTCACCACCTTGCCCGAGAAAGGCGCCACGACGCGGCAGTGAAACAGGTCGAGCTCCGCAGCGTGCACGGCCTCCTCCGCCGCACGGATGCGAGCGTTCATGTCGCCGACGTTTCCGATCGCATCCTTCGCCCTCGCCTGCTGCGCGCGGGCTTCAGCCACTGCCGCAGCTGCTGCGTCGCGCGACCGACGCGCTTGGTCCACTTCTTCGGCGGTCACGAACTGGCGCGCGAGAAGAGGCTCGATGCGTCGCAGGTGATCCTCGGCGCTGGCCAGCTGCGCCTCGGCGCGCTCGACGGCGGCACCGGCGGCAGCAGCATTTTCCTCATAGGAGGAAACGTCCCTGCGCGTAACCGCCAGCGTCGCCTGCGCCCGTGCGAGAGCGATCTCGTAGGAACTCGGATCGATGAGGACAAGGAGGTCGCCCTTCTCCACCGCCTGTTCATCGCGGACATGGATCTCGACGATCCGACCTCCGACCTCGGCTGCGATTCCAACGTAGTTTGCTCGCACGGTGGCGTCGTCAGTGCGCGGGTTCTCGGTCGTCCGCCAGAACGTCACGAGCACGAGGACCACCGCAAGGACCACACTCGTTCTTCCGAGGAGGCGGCCAAGCGTCTCGCGTTCCATTTACACTCCGAAAAAGAGCAGCCACGTGCCGAGTGCGAACGACAGAGCGAGGCTGGCATAGGCAAGACCCCGGGGCGCGAGGAACCGATCGATCCCAGCGCGCACGAGCGCTATGTGCGCAAACCCTGCGAGCACAACTCCAATAATGGCGCACAGGATCCAGGCCGGGAAGAACGACCCTACGAACGAGATCGAGGGAGCGGCGTTACAGCCGACGAGCAGCATGCCTGCCCCACAAGCCCACCGCTTCATGCACACCTCCGCTAGGGTTTCGTGCTCTTCTGCTGCAATTCGAGGCCAAGGTCACCGCTCCCGAATGCGAGCGCGGCCGAGGCGGTGAGCACCTGCGTCTTGGTCTCGACCTCAACGTACTGCGCCTGGCTCAGTTCGCGGCGGGCAGCCAATAGGTCGACCAGCGTCCCACGCCCGACCCGATATGAGCCTAGCGTCGCGTCGTAGGTCGCCTGCGATGCCTGGACGAGTGCGGCGGCGACGTCGAGTTTGCGCAGCGCCATAGAGGCGTCGGTATAGGCCTTCCAGACCTCCTGGATGGCCTTGTCCCGCGCGTCCACAAGATCTTGCTCGGCCGCTCGAACCTCGGATCGGGCCAGCTCCAGTCGGCGAATGCGCGCGAAGCCCTCGAAGAGCGGCCAGGTGAGCGTCAACTGTGCCCCGTAAGCAGGCTCGGCATAGCCCGTGCGTGGCGTGTTGATGCCGTCCAACGTGAAGCGAGACTCTGCGAACCTCCCGCCGACGTCAGAATCCAGGGAGAGCTTGGGGAGGAACTCAGCGCGGGCTTGGCGCACTTCTGCTTCCCGTGCACGCAGCACGGCGACCTTCGCGATCAGGTCCGGCCGCTGTCGCAGCGCGCGGTCGATCACGCCATCCACGGCGGGCTCAAGCGCTGCTGGCAGTGCGATGCTCGAGAGATCGACGACTTCTATCGGTGTCGTCGGCACTGTGCCAATGCTCTGCGCCAGCGCAACCTGAGCATCCCGCTCGCGCGCTTGGGCATCTTCCAGCTCCCACGCGGCCTGGATTGCTTGCTGCCGCGCAAGCGATGCTTGAGGGAGGGTGGCCAAACCGTGCTCGAGGCGTGCATTGGCCGCCGCCTCCACCTCGCGGGCGGCATCCAGCGACTTCTCCGCTACCCCGATCCGACTGCGGACGCTCACGAGATCATAAAAACTGCGCTGGACCCGAAACACGACCTCTTCGTGCGTCGCGTTGAAGCCCAAGTCCGCAGCCAACAGCTGTTCGGTCGCAGCGTCGAGGGCTGCGCTCCTTCGACCAAAGTCGAAGATCAGCCAGCGAAGCGAAAGGATCGGTGTGACGTCTCCATAGTCCAGCCGAAAGAAGCCATCGGAAACCAACGTCTTCGGGGCGGGCAACACCCGGCTTTGCGCCCCCATACTCGCCACGAGGGCCAGCATTGGGTAGTACTCGCTCTCTACGAGACCTGCCGCGAGCGCTGCCTGCCGTGCCCTTTCCCATGCGATGTGCGTCTTTGGGTTCGATCGCTCCGCGACATCAATCAGCGCCGGAAGATCGTAGGTTCGACCCGCGTCGAGGGCGGGAGACTTTGGCACCTGCAGGGCGCGAGCATAATCGGTGAGGTCCGGGGGAGTCCAAGGGGCGGCGGGGGATGACGGTGCAGCGCGTTCCCAACGGAGCTCGTCATCAGAAAGCGCCCCCGCCGCGAGCGATACCGAAACCGCCACGACGAGCGCAGGCACGCACACTCGGCGAGCGATGCATTGCGGCACGGCCCCTCCGCTGGAGTCAGTAAGATTAACCCAAAGAACACCGCTTGGCTGTCTAGCCTCGGGCACAGTGACGAAGTACCCAATCCCGCGAATGCCTTGACGTAGGTGTGTGGCGCCGACCCCTGCGCCGGCGCCCCGATCGGCGTCGGGGACTCGAACCGCGGGTCTCGGATCGCCTACCAGCTGCGGCGTCCCTACAGCAATGACGCAATCGCGTCGCGGTACTTTCCGAACATCAATGGCGCGGGTTTCCAGTGAGCGAGAAATCATCTCAGGAGACCTCGAGCCAGCGCCCTCTTTCCTTGCAGACGGGATCCTTCCATCCGAGTCCGACTCGAGTGCGGTTGGGTTCGAGTTGGCCAGGGTCCGTCTCGAGTCCGGGCGACACCGCCTAATTCGCCAGGCGGGCCAGCGCGAAGAAAAGCGAGCTGCGGCGGGGAGAACAGAATAGGGAGCGCTGCGCCACTCCTCAGTGCTACGTGCTGCCGCCCCGACAAGCGAACGGCTTGGAGTGTAGGTCGAGGAGTTCTGGCGCCGCCTTTTGGTGCCCACTCGGATCCTCGCTGACGAGGCCTGGCCGCGCGGGTGAAGATTCCGGCGACAAGGCTGATCTGGCAGGGGCATCGCCTGTGGGTACTTAACCTGGCGCGGACTACTTGCATGGCACGTGCCAGCGGTCTGCGCGTTCAGAAGCGGGGGATGTTCCGCTGGGGGGCGGGTCTCAACC
>DAIOWK010000395.1:0-3298 GCA_036758525.1 Myxococcota bacterium | reverse complement strand
GTCGACGGGGCGCGCGGGCGGCGCAGGGAAATCGCCCAACGGGCGCGGCCAGGCGATCGGCGTCGCGTCACTCGCGATCGGCGCGCCGACCGGGATCCGTCCGCGGTCCACCGACGGGTGCGGGCCGGCGTGGGCGCGCGTCGATCCGTCCCGAAAAAAAATCGCTGTGTGCACCCGGCGGACACGCCCCGAACGGTTCGCTTTCGCGAGATGCACGGTAAGACCGTGGTGGAAGGCCACGCTCCCGCGGCGCGCGGGGACGAAAACCGGCTGTGTGCCGTGAAGGGCCGGGTCGCTCAAGATGTCGTACGGCTCACCGAGGAAGATGTTCACGAACTTGCGCAATCCCGCGCGGTGTGATCCCGGGACGTACCCCATGCAGCCCAGCTCCTCGTCCACATCGACGAGGGGTACCCAAGCCGTCACAGCGTCCGTCTCGTTCATCGGCCAGTAGGGTTGATCCTGATGTGCGTCGGTCTCCCGTCCCCCCGGTTCCTTGTAGAGTGCCTGGTCGTGCCAGAGCCGAACGGCAGGGGCCTCGAGCAGAAGGGCTGCGGTCTCCGCCACCCGGGGATGGAAGGTGAGGGAGCGGACCTCGGGGGTGTCCTCCCAGAGGTTGATGCATTGCAGGAATGACTGCTCGTAGCGGCTGCGCTCCGCGGGGGGGCGGGCGGCCCGGGTTCGCCTGGCCACCGCCGCGTCGATCGCTGGGGTGACTCGATCGAGGAGGGGGCTCTCGAGCAGGTCCGGTACCAGCACGAAGCCGTCCCGGCGGAAACGCTCCATGAGTTCCGTAGGCAAGGGAGCCATCGCCTACCTCCTACTGCTTCGGTCCCCGGGCTGTCAACCGCCACTGCCGAACCAAGGCGAGAGCCCTACTCTTGGGGTGCAAGCCCTTGGAGCCGAGCCGTGACGGAAGACTACTGGCATCTGCGGAATGTCGATTGGATGGAGTCGCTCACGCAAGACGAGAGCGAGCTCCTGCAACGGGAATCGACCAGCCGCTCCTACGCCCCCGGCGAGATGATTTTCACACCGACACCAAGCCCGAGCTCCGTCTACCTGCTCGAGCACGGTCTCGTGCGGATCTACCGCCTCTCGGAGACAGGCGCCGAGGCGACCTTCGGGTATGTCTCCCCAGGCGAGGTCTTCGGCGAACTTGCGCTGTTCGGTATCCCGGTGCGCGAGAGCTTTGCCGAGGCCGTGATCCGTTCCATCGTACGCAAGATCCCCCGCGCCGTCTTTGCGAGGCTTCTCGAGACACGCCCCGCGATGGTCCTGGCCGTCACCAAGCAGATTGGTGAACGGATGCGTCGCATCGAGAGCCGTGTCGAGAACCTGGTCTTTCGCGACGTCAAGAGCCGCGTAGCGCGTATGTTACTCGAGCTGGCAGATGATTTCGGCCGCTCCGAAGGCTGTGGCACCGTGATCGACCTCCCCCTGACACAGGGTGATCTGGCGACGCTTGTGGGGTCGGTACGGCAGACCGTGAACGACGCGCTACGCCAGTTCGAGCAGGCAGGCTGGATCCGTCAGGTCGAGCGACAGATCGTGATTGTGAAGCGAGACGAGCTTCAGCGGCTGACGCAGCGCCTGCCCGGCTAGGAGAGGTGCGCCGCAGGGTTGGCGCGGCGCAGGTAAACCTTCCGCCAAAACCTTTCAGGAGTCGTCTAAGACCCGGCCTTAGCCCTTCGCGTAGGAGCGCAGCGTCCGCAGATACTGCGCGCGCTCAAAGGCCTCCGGATCCGGCGAAGCGCGCTGGCTCGCGCTCCCCTTCAACTGTTCCACCGACTGGTACTCGTGCTCTTCGAGCCAGCGCATCATTTGCTGCTCCATTTCTCGAAGCAGTTCAGGTCCACGCTTGAGCAGCGCCGACGCCATCATGGTCGCGTCCGCACCGGCCAAGAGCGCCTTGAGCGCGTCTCGCGCACTATGAATGCCGGTGCTCGCAGCGAGGGAGGCCTTCACGCGGCCGCTTAGAAGTGCGATCCAGCGCAGAGGAAGCCGCAGCTCTTCGGGCTCGCTCAGCGTAAGTGTTGGCACGATCTCGAGGGTCTCGAGATCAAAATCGGGCTGGTAGAACCGATTGAACAGCACAAGGCCTTCGGCACCGACCTTCACGGCACAACACGCGAAGTCCGCGAGGGCGGTGAAGAATGGCGAGAGCTTTACGCTCAGCGGGATTGCGACCTCCGCGCGGACGGCGGCGATCAGCTCGAGGGAGCGCTGCTCAAGCTCCGCTGCGTGGTGCGAAGGATCGGCTGCGACTCGGTAGAGGTTGAGCTCGAGCGCGTCCGCCCCCGCCGTCTCGATTGCTCGCGCGATCGACGTCCAGCCCCCCCGCGAGGTGCCATTGAGACTCGCCATCACCGGGATCGCGAGGGCGTCCTTTGCGGCCGCCACGAGCTCGAGCAGCTTGTCGAGCGCGCTTGCGTAATGCGCGGGCTCAGGCAGGTAGGTCCGTGCTTCGGCAAAACTTTCGCTCCCCTCCTCGAGCGCCTCATGGAGTGCGAGGGCGTCGCGCACCAGCTCTTCCTCGAAAAGAGACGGCAAAACGACGGCGTACACACCGGCATCCTCAAGTTGGCGCAGGCCATCGAGCGTACCCGTAAGCGGTGAGGAAGACGCTACGAACGGCGTTCGCAGCTCAAACCCGAGATAGCGCGAGCCCAGGGTTTGCACGCGTCAATCCTCCGGGACCGGGTTTTGCCCTGACCCGGGCTCGCTCCCCATGGCCGGCGTCTCGGCCGACGGCACACTCCGCTCGATCCCGGCAAGGGCGCTGTAGTGGCGCCAGCGCTCGCTTGCGTCGGCCTGGGCGAGTGCCGCGAGCCGCGCAGCGCGGGCAGGGTCGCTGCGCTCGAGCATCGCAAAGCGGGTTTCGCTCGCGAAGAACTCATGAAGCGAAATCGACGCCTCCCGCGAATCGAGCTGAAAGGGGTGTTGGTGGGGATCGCTACCGGGGTGGTAGCGCCAGAGCGGCCAGAATCCGCTTCGTACGACGTCGCGTTGGTGCGCCATGGATTGCGACATGTCGAACCCGTGGGCGATGCAGGTGCTGTAAGCAATTACGAGGGACGGCCCCGCCCAGGCATCCGCCTCACGCAGTGCCTTGAGCGTGTGGGCGTCGTTTGCGCCCAGGGCGACCTGTGCCACGTACACGTGGCCGTAGGCGCTGGCGAGGAGCCCCAGGTCCTTTCGCCCCACGGCCTTGCCGCTGGCCGCAAACTTCGCGACCGCAGCCCGGGGCGTGGCCTTCGACGCTTGGCCGCCGGTATTCGAGTAGACCTGGGTGTCG
>DAIOWK010000394.1:0-3325 GCA_036758525.1 Myxococcota bacterium | reverse complement strand
ATTGAATTTAAAGGGAAATCTCGACCCGCCAAAGAGGATAACGCACGCCTCCGCCTAAGGCTATGAAATCAGCGGGTTTTTTTTGGTTCCAATAGCCCGAACGTGCAGCACGACGAGAGCCAGCGCTGCGAGTGTCAGCGTCCCGAAAATGCCTACCGCAAGCCCATGGAGGAGCCCGAAGCGCGCCCGCGCTGCAGGATCAGCCAGGAGGGGGCGAAGGGCTGCGATTCTGGGGGCGAGGAGGAGCCTGGAGAGGAGGCAACCCAGGCTCATACAGACCGGGAGGACGGTCGTCCAAAGCCCGAGGCTTAGCCAGGCGGAAACGGCCGCTAGGGCAAGACCGACCCCTACGCCTGCCCAGTCGAGTACCGCCAGGACCTGCCCCACGAGATTTCCCGCCACCGCAGGTGTGGGCGCCACCGCAAAGGCTGCTGGGGCCACCACCGATGCAAGGAGCACGAGTGAGCCGAGCCAAGCCCCAAGCAGGACAAGGGCGAGCTCGGCCGCAAGCAAGCGCCACGGGTTGGGCACGGGCCGATTCTGGAAGAGTACCCGCGGGGTGTAAAGACGCAGGGATCCGGTGCCGCAGCTAAGGGAAGGCCGCCGGACGAGCAGATCGGGAGGAACGTGTTGGGGGTGCGCCGCTGGCTCATAGATCGCCTGATCGAGGCGCTCAGCAAGCCGCTCTCTACCTATGAGCGCCGCGGCTGGAATGATCCGGCGGCGCTCCTGCGCCACGTCCGAAAGGGCGATGTCGTCCTTGTCGAAGGGGACCAGCGGATCTCGGCGGCCATCAAATATCTGAGCCAGAGCTCGTGGTCTCACGCCGCGCTCTATATTGGCGATGAGCTGCTGCGCCGTGGTGGTGAGGAGCGCGAGCGAGCGCTCCAACGCTTCGGCGACGAGGCGTCGCATCTGATCGTCGAGGCACAGATGGAGGGGGTGATCGTCTGTCCGCTCACCAAGTACATCGATTTCAACCTCCGCGTCTGTCGCCCCCACCGTCTGCGTCCAGACGACCTTAAGGTGATCTTGGATGAGGCGATTGCGGCGGTGGGTTGGCGCTACGACTTGCGCAATCTGGTGGATCTCGCGCGCTATCTCCTGCCGTTCTCTCTGATTCCCCGGCGTTTCCGCAGAACCGCGCTTCACTTCGGGAGTGCGACTCCGACCGAGGTCATTTGCTCGAGCCTGCTGGGCCAGCTCTTCGCGAAGGTGCGCTTCCCCATCGTTCCGCCTGTGAGCCAAAGGGGATTCGATGCACCCAGGCCATCGGGCTGGCGCGTGCTGCGGCGCCTCTTCGGGCACGAGAGCCCCGAGTACACGGGTCTCTTTCGCATGCGCCATCCCACGCTGCTCACGCCCCGCGACTTCGACCTCTCTCCCTACTTCGACATCGTGAAGTTCAACGCGATTGCAGAGGATCGCTTCGACTATCAGCGCATTCAGTGGGTGGACGAGCTCGGCGAGGCGATCGAAGACGGCGACGGCGAAGACTCCTAGATCGTCTCGAGTGCCTCGCAGGAGGGCGGGGGGTGGCGGATCCAGCGCACCGCCGCCTCGAGGACGGCCGAACCGGCTTCGTCCTGTTGCACTGCGCCAAGGCGGGCTGCACCGATCGTGCGTCGTAGGAGCTCGATCCCCGCGTAGCAGGCCGCCTCCTCGAAGCGCAAGCCCGCCGACCCCGCTGCCCCCGCATACGCGGACCACGCCGCACGTACGAGACCCCCGCTGGAGCGACGCGACGCAAGGGCGTTCACGCATAAGTGGGCGAGCAAGCTACCCAGATCGAAGGCGGGGTCGCCCACGTGGGCGATCTCCGCATCGAGGAGCTTCGGGCCCGAGGAGGTCAGCAAGACATTCCCCCCTTGGACGTCGGCATGCACGAGAGCGCTCTTTGCGCTCAAGTAGCGGACGTAGGCCGCATCTGCGCGCGCCACGAGCTCAAGGTCTTTCCACACCTCCTCGGCACATCCGCGCAGGCATGGGGAGAGCGGGAAGCTGTTTTCGCGGAAGGGAAGGAAGAAGATGTGATCGCCGTGCAGGCGGCGCATGGCGTCGTTGGCGAAGCGCTCGGTGAGACCGGGCTCGTCCCTGGTTGCGGCGTGGACCCGACCGAGAAACTGGCCGAGCGCATGAGCAACGTCCCGCCCGTCATAGCCTCGGCCAAGGGCCTGATCGAGGCGCTCGGCCGGACCCAGGTCTTCCAGGATGAGAACGCGTTCGCGTTCATCGAAGTCGAGGACGCTCGGCAAAAGGTCCTCGCGATCGCTTGCGCGGGCGATCTCGTAGTAGCGCGACTCGAAGACGATGCGCTCGGTCGTCACCCGGTACTCGGGGAAGCGCTCGAGAGCGGGCCGCGCCTGCTTCAAGATGAAGGAGCGATCATGGGGGGAAATCCGCACGCGCCGAACCCAGTTGATGTTGCCCTCGCCCGCGAGCTCGAGGGTGGCCTCCTCCCCGGGTCGCAGGAGGCCTCGGCGCAGGAGATACTGCGCGGCGTTCGTTTCCCCGAGGCGAAGCTGCTCCCTCACGCGCGCGCACCCCGTCGGCAAAAAGTCCTCAAGTTCCTGCCCTGAGACACCGAAAATCAGGCCAAGATCCGAGCCGATCCAGGGGGGGTGAGGTTCGGACGGGACGCCCCGGCGGCCTTGCGGTCCCGGGGCGCTCTCTTTTTTCGCGGACCGCCGAAGCGCTTACGCCTCGCGCCCCTCCTGCAAGTGCCTTGCTTTCTCAACGTCCACGTAGTCGCTGTGGCAGGCGGCCTTGACGCCGGCTTGGGCGCTCATCTGCTGCCTCGTCTTGCTCGCGAGGCGATGGATCTCCTCGGGAGCCAGTACGCCGCGCTTTTCGAGAATCTCGCGCTGCACAGGGGTCAGCGCTGCCGTCACCTTCGGTTTCTCCCAGGCATAGGCGTCCGCTTTTCCGCTCGAGAACTCCGCGATCTCCTTGCTGATGCGCACGGAACACCAGTCGTGACCGCACATCGCGCAGAAGTCCGTGTCCACGTCGAGATCTTCGTCGTGGTAGGCGCGCGCGAGATCAGGGTCGAACGAGAGCTCAAAGTGCTTTTCCCAGTTGAGAGCGGCCCGAGCCTTGGTGAGTTCGTCATCGCGATCTCGCGCGCCTGGGATGCCGAGTGCCACATCGGCGGCGTGGGCCGCGATCTTGTACGCGATGCAGCCCTGCTTCACATCGTCCTTCTTGGGCAACCCGAGATGTTCCTTGGGTGTCACGTAACACAGCATGGACGCGCCGTGGTACGCCGCCGCGGTGGCGCCGATACAGCTCGTAATGTGGTCATAGCCGGGAAAGATGTCGGTCA
>DAIOWK010000393.1:0-3327 GCA_036758525.1 Myxococcota bacterium | reverse complement strand
TCGCCAAGGTGGGTGACCTCGTATTCGACGGCAGCCTCCGCACGCAGCTCGTCCAGCTGCGCGCCAATCTCATGAAGGGACGCTAAGCGATGGACATCAAGCCCGGTGAGATCAGCGACATCCTAAAGCGCGAGATCAAGGAGTACGGCCGCGAGATCGACATCGCGGAAACAGGCACCGTGCTTTCCGTGGGCGATGGCATCGCGCGGGTCTATGGCCTCGAGCAGGCGATGGCCGGCGAGCTCGTGCTCTTTCCCGAAGACGTTGCGGGAATGGTCCTGAACCTCGAGGAAGACAACGTCGGCATAGCGCTCATGGGGGAGGCCGGCCACCTGCGCGAGGGCGACCTCGTGCGCCGCACGGGACGCATCATCGAAGTGGGCGTGGGCGAGGCCTTGCTCGGCCGGGTGGTGGATGCCCTTGGGAATCCGATCGACGGTAAGGGACCGATCGAGACTCCCCATCGTCGGCGCGTTGAGCTGAAGGCCCCGGGCATCGTGGCGCGAAAGCCTGTGCATGAACCGCTTCAGACGGGGCTCAAGGCAATTGACGCGATGACTCCGATTGGCCGCGGCCAACGCGAACTCATCATCGGCGACCGCCAGACCGGGAAAACCGCAGTGGCGATCGACACGATCATCAATCAGAAGGGGGCCAACGTCTTCTGTATCTATGTCGCGATCGGGCAGAAGCAGTCCACCGTGGCGCAGGTGGTCGAGAGGCTGACGCAGTTCGGTGCGATGGAGTATTCGATCGTGGTGGCGGCGACCGCGAGCGAGCCCGCCCCGCTCCAGTTCATCGCGCCTTACACCGGCGTCACCATGGGAGAATACTTCCGCGACAGCGGCCGCCACGCGCTCCTCGTGTACGACGATCTCTCGAAACAGGCGGTCGCCTACCGACAGCTCTCGCTTCTCCTGCGCCGCCCGCCGGGGCGCGAGGCCTTCCCTGGCGACGTGTTCTACCTCCACTCCCGTCTGCTCGAGCGCGCTGCCAAGATGAACGACGAGCTTGGGGGAGGCAGTCTCACGGCCCTCCCGATCATCGAGACCCAGGCGGGTGACGTCTCGGCGTACATCCCGACCAACGTCATTTCCATCACCGACGGCCAGATCTTTCTCGAGACGGACCTGTTCAACTCCGGCGTGCGCCCGGCGATCAACGTCGGGATTTCGGTCTCTCGCGTGGGCGGCGCTGCGCAAGTCCGAGCGATGAGATCGGTCGCAGGCCAGCTCAAGCTCAATCTGGCGCAGTACCGAGAGATGGCGGCCTTCGCCCAGTTTGGCGGGGATCTCGACAAGGCCACCCAGGAGCAGCTCGCCAATGGCGAGCGCCTGACCGAGACGCTGAAGCAAGGTCAGTACCAGCCGATGCCGGTCGAGCAACAGGTGATCTCGATCTTTGCGGCGACTCCGCAGGAGTCGCGAGCCTCCTGGGTGCGCAGCTACCCCGTGGAGGACGTGAGGCGTTATGAGGGGGAGATGCTGGCCTTCATGGCCTCTCAGCATCCCGAGATCCCGGAGGCGATCCGCAGCAGCGGGAAACTCGAGGACGCGACGAAGGCCAAGCTCAGCGCAGCGCTCGATGAGTTCGCGAAGATCTTCCAGCCGACCGCGGCCCACAGCGGGGCGTAGCCCATGCCGAGCCTGCGCGACCTAAGGCGTCGGATCCAGAGCGTTAAGAAGACGCAGCAGATCACGCGTGCCATGCGCATGGTGTCCGCAGCGAAGCTGCGACGGGCCCAGGAGCGGATCCTTGCCGCGCGTCCGTACGCGGATCGCATGGTCCGCATGCTCCAGGACGTGATGGCATCGAACCCCGAGATCGATCACCCGCTCCTTCAACCCCGGACGACGAGGACCCGGCTTGAGCTCGTGGTGGTGACATCGGACCGGGGGCTTGCGGGTGCCTTCAACGTGAACGTCCTCAAGTTGGCACAGCGCGAGATCGCGGAGCAGGCGAGAGAGTTCGGGGACATCGCGCTCTACCTCCTCGGGCGCAAAGCGGTGGAGTTCTTCCGCCGGCGCCGCCCCCACCAGATTGACGCCGCGAAGCTTTTTGGCGTCGCGAGCTACGACACGGCGGCGGAGACGGCAACTCACCTCGCGAAGCGGTATCTCGCCGGGGAAATTGACGCGGCGGAGGTGGTGTACAGCGAGTTCGCCTCCGCCCTGTCCCAGACGCCCCGCGTGGTAAGGCTGCTTCCCCCGAGAATCGTGAAGACAGAGGACGCGGTTCCCTTTGAGGCGGAGCCCGACCTCGGCAAGCTCCTCAGCCTGCTCGTCCCGAAGACGTTCGAAGTGGCGATCTACCGTGCGCTCCTCGAAAGCGAGGCCGGAGAGCACGCGGCGCGGATGACGGCGATGGAGGCCGCGACGCGCAACGGCGAGGAGATGGTCGGCAACCTCACCTTGCGCTTTAACCGCGCCCGGCAGGCCGCGATCACGCGTGAGCTCGTGGAAATCATCACCGGCGCGGAGGCGCTCTAGGCGCTCCAAAAAGCCGGAGAGGGGTGCGAGAAATGGCACAAGCAACGGAAAAGGCACACAAGCCGGGCAAGGTGATCCAGGTGACGGGCCCCGTCGTCGACGTGGAGTTCCCGCCCGGTGAACTTCCGGAGATCTACTATGCGCTGCGCCTCACCAACCCGTCGATCGACCAGCGCCCCGACAACCTCGTGATCGAGGTCGCTCAGCACCTCGGCGAGAACACGGTGCGCTGCATCGCCATGGATACGACCGATGGGCTCGTGCGCGGCCAGCCGGTCAAGAATACGGGCGGCGAAATTCGGGTCCCCGTCGGCGGGAAGACGCTCGGCCGCATCATGAACGTGATCGGAGACCCCGTCGACGAGCGAGGTCCGATCGGCGCGACCGAGACCTACCCCATCCACCGGCCCGCACCGCTTTTCGTCGACCAGGCGACCGCGGTCGAGGCCTTCGAGACCGGGATCAAGGTGGTGGATCTCATTGCCCCTTACCCGAAGGGCGGGAAGATCGGCCTCTTTGGCGGGGCCGGGGTCGGCAAAACCGTCGTCATCCTCGAGCTCATCAACAACATCGCCAAACAGCACGGCGGCTACTCGGTCTTCGGGGGCGTTGGCGAGCGAACACGCGAGGGCAATGACCTCTGGCACGAGATGGCCGACGCCAAGCTGGCCGACGGTACGACGGTGCTCGAGAAGTGCGCTCTCGTGTACGGCCAGATGAACGAGCCCCCCGGCGCGCGCGCCCGGGTCGGCCTCTCTGCGCTCACCGTCGCGGAGTACTTCCGCGACGAGGAGGGCAAGGACGTACTCCTGTTCATCGACAACATCTTCCGCTTCAC
>DAIOWK010000392.1:0-3341 GCA_036758525.1 Myxococcota bacterium | reverse complement strand
GGTCGCGGTCGCCAATCCACTGGCGCATCCGGTTTGGCTGGAGTAAGCGCCCGCGGAGAACCCTGCGCCGAAACCTCACGACTTCGGCGAGGCGCCCCGCTTCTAGCGCCTGAATGCGGTTCGCTGCGATCGCGGTGGCATCCGGCGCGACGCTCACAGGGCCGCCTCTACTCCAAAGGCCCTGCTCACGGAGGGCGCGCTCGGCGCCCCTCAGCAGCTCCTGGGTGTCACCGCCGCCCTCAAGGTCATCAAGCCATTCGTCCTCCTTCAGAAAGGCGAGTTCTACGGTCGCGCGCGCCTGGGGCCTTCCTGCCCGCCTGGCGGTCGACCCCGCGGGTCCGATCGGACGGCTGGGCCTCGCAGAAACCGGTTGACGATCCGGAGGTTCGCTCGCCGGCAGTCGAGTGGGTCGCCGTTTAGGTACTCGACTTCCCGCGGATCGTCGCCCGCGAGCCCCATGATTAGGCGCGCCAGCTTGATCGGCTGGCCGTGCTCGTCCAGCTTCGGATTGCCGTCGTCACCCACAGCTACGACTTCCAAGTTGGTTTCCTCGTGCCTCACTTGCTTCTCTCTTTGCCCCCGTGGGCGCGGTTGTGGTTGTCTTATCGGCCAGCGGAAGCACGACCCGCAGCGGAGCTCGCGCCTGCGCATCAGATTTGCCCCGCGAGCAGGATCAGCGGTACGTCACGGCCCGTTGCTACACTGCCTCCATGCCCAAGCGTGTCTTCACCGTCGAGCGGACTGCAGAAGGTATCAAGTGCACGCCCGGACCGGCGGCGCCCGCTCCGGATTTGCCGCCGCGGATCACTCGCCAGCGCGGAAGCCGCATCGATGCGCGGGCCGCGCTAGAAGAGGGCACGGCGTGGTTCCAAGAGGCTGCGAACCTAGGATCTACCCAGGTCGAGGTGACGATCGAGTGGGCGTGAGGTAAGTTGCACGCACAGCAAAAATGGTTGTTCTCGGGGTGGTCTCCGTGGATCGATTTGCGGAAACCGCAGTCGAATACACCCTCGCCCCAAGGCGAAACCGTCGCCGATCCCGCACAATTCGCGGAAACCCAGAAGTAAAATATCGCATCGCGCACCGCTCTCGGATGCTCAGTGCTCTCTCCGTACTTAGCGCCATTGCTCTCGGGTGGCTCGTCGGTGCCTTGGCGCGAGAAGTCACGCCCCGACTCGGACTCTGGCGCGAGATCACGCAATACTCTGGAGTCGCCTTGATCTTATGGGCAACACTCGGCCGCGTCGGATGGGTCATTCAGACCTGGGGCGGGCGAACACTCGCCGAGAAGGTGAACGAGTGGCTCTACCGCGCGAAGCAGTGGATCGGCACGTTCCTCCTGACGGTCAGTGTCAGTTGGTCTCGCACGTACGGATGAGTCAAGCCGCAGGGATCGGGCGTCATGCTTCCACTCGCTCCTGCACCTTAAGCGTCACGATGGCAATGCGCAGCGCTTCAACTTCCCAGAGATATCCGCAGCGGATTCCTTGCTGCTCCTCGAACGAGAGAGAGCCCTCGTTTGCGACTCTCCACTGTCGCGCAAGATGCTCGTAGTGGGCACGCAGATCCTCAAGCACTTCGATCGCTTCATGCTTGTTCATCAATGTCACCCTCCGGCCCGTCCCGACGAGCCGCTGCCCGGAAAGCGCGCGGGTCCTCACCCCAAGACGACGCGATGAGCAAGGCCACGCCCACGAACACAGCAGCAAGGGTAAAGGCGAACAGCGAAAGCACACCCGTCACGAGCGCCACTCCCTCGAGCGGCGCGGTGGCCCCATCTTTGAGACGAGTCCGCCGCGCGGCAGCCTTCGCCACCCGGCGCATCGCTCGTTCCGGCGCTCGCCGGAGCTCGGTTCGTCTGCTCGTTCTGCGTCGAGCGCTGCGGGGCTCGGGCTTCATCGCGACTCCCCCTTCGCCAGTCGCGTCTGCTTGAACCACTCCTCTGCTCCGAGCTGCGCCTCCTCGAGCGAGGAGAACTGGCGCGAGATGCTGTCCTCCGCGAGCCCGTTGCAGACAACGTATGCATAGCCGACGGGCTCCTCGTAGTCGTCGCCTGCCGGGTCGCCCTCGTGTAGGGGTATTTCATAGATGAAGAACGCGAATTCCCTTTCCCGCTCCGCTTCGCCTTCATCGTCGGAGGCTTCGGACACGAACCAATAGTCGCCGTGTGTCGCTTCCTTCCAAACTCGCTCGGCCGTGCTCACGCTGTCCCCCTTTCAAGCTCCTCAAGCGCCTTGCAGAGCAGGCCCTCCATCCACTCGACCGACACCTCTTCTGGGGTGGACTCCTTCAGCACGCAGAGGCCCTGAGGGAAGATCGCCAAAAACACCTCGCGGGTCGCATTGACGAAGAGCGGTTCGTCCCGCGTCCGTCGGCAGAAGATCCGCAGCGCGGTCCGCTGCCGCTCAAGCGCGCGCAGCGCTTCGTGAAGCCACCACCGGCGCTCGGCGTCGAGATGCGCCTGCAGCTCGGCGACGATGCGATCAACGTCGGCCGGATTCCTCCGGCGTCAGCTCAGTATCTTCGGCGTTCATCACGGCGTGCGCCTTCGGCTGCGGGGCTCGGGCTTCATCGTTTGCCTTTCGGAGTCGAAGGCCTGCCCCGAGACTCGGCGAGCACGACAGCGAGCCGGTCGAGAATCTCGTCTCGCGTCAGCGGTCGGACAGATTTCGTGGTCTGGAGGAGATGGTGAGCCAGCGAGCGCAACAAGCGTATTTCCTCGTCGGGCGTTAGGAAGTCATGCACCTCATTGGCGTTCATCGCCGCCACGATCCGCCGCCAAGCCTCCCGCGCGCGTGTCGCTGCGGCTGTGGTGTCGCTCACGCCATCCCTCCGGCTTGCCCGCTCCGCGGAGGTTCGGGCTGCGGGGCCGGCGCTTCATCAGATTCGCTCGACCTCGAGCTGAACGGCTCCGGCCGTACGCCCAGCGCCCCAGGCGACAGTCACCGAGAGGTGACCACCAGGGCCCACCCCCGAGTGTGAGACGTGCGGAGCTCCGTGCTGCGCCTGGTTCCACGGCGTCCCGACGCGCCCGTCGACGACGGCGCGCAGCGCGGCGTCATCCGCGGTAGCGGCACTGATGGGTGCCGCGGTAGCTCCGATGCTGCTTCCGTGAACCGCGTGAACAGCAAAATCAGGCATCCCTCTCCCCGTTCGTTTGCGGAAGCCTCGCGCCGCCCCTCTGGCACAGCTTGAACGCCTGAAGCGCATGATCGAGGATCCGCTTGAGCCATTCATGGAAGAAGAGCCTACGCCTCAGTAGCCTTCGCCTATGAACGAGATCCCAATTTCCGCCTTCGAGCACGCCATCCAAACCACCCACGGCGCCAAGGCACAATTCC
>DAIOWK010000391.1:0-3351 GCA_036758525.1 Myxococcota bacterium | reverse complement strand
TCGTGACGTGCTCGGACACGCGCCGCAGCGTGTCCACCATGTTGCCGTAGACGAGCCTGCCGGGGCCCTGGTCATTGGGGCGGATCGGAGGCCAACCCTCGGGGCGTTCCGGCGGCAGCTCACGATAGTCGATCAAGACTTCGGGCAACGACGCATCTTCGCGTGCCACGAAGTAGCCGGGCCCCGTGAAGAACGACATCGTCTGGAAGTTGAAGCCGTAGAGCAGAGGAGGCTTGTGCGGATCGGCAGCGCGCGGCCGGGCGAAGCGCTTCTCGAAGAGCGTGAAGAGCGGAAGGGTGTTACGTCCGTAGTGGCGGACCGCAACGAGATCCGGGGCTCCCGGCGGGACGAGATCGACGAGGCGCACGCTGCCGAATCCCTTCGCAGCCTCGTACAGGCGGCGCTGCTCGGGACGACCGAGGGCGCGAACCGCGCGCACACGATCCGCAGGAGCGAGAGCGTCGAGGAAATGCGCGACCTCAAGGAGCTTGATCGCTGCGGCGCGTACCCGGCTCAAAAGCTCGTGCTCCGGAGTTCCCGTTCGAGGCGTGCTCATGGGGCGTCTCCTCCGCCAAGAGAGTACCGTTCCGCGGCAAGGAGTTGAAGAGTGGACGAGCGCCGGGCGCGGAGGCGAGAGCGGCTGCTCGTCGTGATGGCGTCGGCGCTGCTCTTGCTTCCCGGACTCGGTGAACTCGGGCTCTGGGCGCCGGACGAGCCCCGCTACGCACAGGTGGCGGAGGAGCTGCGCTCCTTTGTTCACGGCCCGAGCGGCCTGGTCGTTCTTCACCTAAACGGCGGCGTCTACGACCAGAAGCCCCCTCTCTACTTCTGGGCAGCCGCACTTGCAGGTGCACCCGGCGGGCGCGTGACGGAGGGGGCCGCCCGCCTTCCCTCCGCGCTCGCGGGTATCGCCTGCGTAGCCTTGACAATGCGTCTTGGAGCACTCCTCCTGTCCCAGCGCGCTTCGGTCTTGGGGGCGCTCCTTCTTCTCACCACACTTGACTTCGCGCGCCTTTCGCGCCGCGTGCAGCTCGACGTCGTGCTGACCCTGTTTGAGCTGGTGGCGCTCTACGCCTTCGTGCGTCTCGAACAGAAGAAAGGGTCGCGCACGGCAAACTTGATCTGGCTCCATGCCGCCCTCGGCCTGGCCGTGCTCACGAAGGGCCCGGTCGGTTTCCTGCCCCTCCTCGTGATGGCGGTCACCCTCGCCTTTACCCGGCGACTTGCAGAGCTGCGTGGCCTTTTCCCCGCTTGGTCGCCTCTTCTCTCCCTGGCACCCCCCCTCATCTGGCTCGCCGCCGCAGCGGCGTTGGCTCCCGCGGGTTTCTTCGACGCCGCCGTGGTGCAGAACCTCTGGGCCCGCGCGGCCGAGGGAACCGCGCATCCGCGCCCTTTCTACTACTACGCTTACCAGTTCCCCGTTAGCTTCCTGCCGTGGTCGCTGGTTTGGCCCCTCGTCCCCTTTGTCGCGCGGCGCAAGGTGTTCACAGCCTCCGCCGATCCGGAGCGGCGGCGCGCCTGGGGCTTTCTGCTCTCCTGGGTCGGTGTGACCTTCCTCGTGTTCTCGCTCTTCACCGGGAAGCGGGGTCTTTACCTTGCCCCGGCGGCGCCCGCCGCAGCCCTGATCAGCTCGGACGCCCTTCTGCTCTTTCTCCTCGAGCGCAGGACCTTGCCCCGGGCCTTTTCATGGCTGGCCTTCGCCCTCGCAACCTCGCTCTTCGCGGTGGGCGTGTGCCTCGCCCTGTTCCCGCAGGTTTCCGGCGTCTCGCTCCCGCGGACCTTCGGCGCGACGGTGGCGGTGATTGCCGTCGCAGGTGCCTGCGCGTGGGGGTGGCTCGGTCGAGGCGATCCGACACCTGACAATGTTGGGCGGGAACGTGCCACCCTGCGTCGGATCGGCGTCGCCGTCACGGGGGCCTTCGTGCTCCTCATGGCAGCCTTCCATCTCCTCTATCCGAGTCTGGACGACGAGAAGTCGCCCCGACCCGTAGCTCTCGCGGCTGCCGCGCTCGTACCCCCGGGCGAGCCCATCGGCCTCCTGGGAAGTAGTCCCCTCGTCGGCGGGCTCGTCTACTACGGCGGGCGTGCCGTCCAGGAGCTCGACACGCCGCTTGAGGCCCGCGCCTTCCTCGTGCGCGGTGGGCGGGCGATCGTCCTCGAGGCCAAGAAACTGGACCGGCTGAATGCCGTCGTACCGGTCGAGGTGAGGGCCCGCGCGCGCGCAGAGGACCGCACTCTCCTCGTGGTGGTCCCGTCGGGAGAGCTGGCGCAAGGAGCTCTGGCGCCGCCTCCGCCCGAAGCGCCGCCCTAGACAGAGCACCTCGGGCTCGTCTCTCATGGGCGCCTCGGCTAGGCTCGCGCAGTCCAATTATGCCACAGCGCAGGAGGAGCCCCCCATGCCCGACAAGGCGCAGCTCCGCGTCGGTGACAAGACGATCGATCTCGAGATGCTGGTGGGCAGCGAAGGCGAGCGCGCGATCGACATTCGCAAGCTCCGCGATACTACGGGCGTCATCACGTTCGACCCGGGATACGCGAACACCGGTTCGTGCCGTAGCGCGATCACCTTCATTGATGGCGACAAGGGCATCTTGCGCTATCGGGGCATCCCGATCGAGGAGCTCGCCAGTCAAAGCACATTCCTCGAGGTCGCCTACCTCCTGATCTATGGCTCGCTCCCGACCCAGGTCGAGCTTCACCGGTTCGTCGAGTCGATCCGGCGCCACTCGATGCTGCACGAGGACATGAAGCGGTTCTACGGTGCACTGCCCAAGGACGCGCATCCGATGGCTGCCTGCTCTGCAGCCGTGGGCGCGCTCGCGACCTTCTACCCCGACTCCCTCGACCACCACGATCGAAGGCAGGTCGAGATCTCCGTACACCGCTTGATCGCGAAGCTCCCTACCATCGCGGGCTACGCCTACAAGCACTCCATCGGCCAACCCTTCATGTATCCGAACAACAGGCTCGAGTACGTCGGCAACCTTCTCTACATGTTGTTCGCCAATCCCTGCGAGGAGTACCAGGTCGATCCGGTCGTCGAGAAAGCGATCGATCTGTTGCTCATCCTGCACGCGGACCACGAGCAGAACTGCTCCACCAGTACCGTGCGCCTTGTGGGCTCGTCCAATGCAAACCTTTTCGCGGCCATCTCCGCCGGCATCAACGCGCTCTGGGGACCGCTTCACGGTGGCGGCCATCACATCGAGAATCAAATGCTGGAGCGCATCCGCGACGAGGGCCTGAACGCCCGCCAGTTCGTGGATCGCGCCAAGGACAAGCAGGACACGACGCGTCTTATGGGCTTTGGCCACCGGGTCTACAAGAACTTTGATCCGCGCATGAAGATCA
>DAIOWK010000390.1:0-3353 GCA_036758525.1 Myxococcota bacterium | reverse complement strand
AGTCGAGGGGGTCTACGCGCTTTCCGCCCACCTCCACGATGTAGTGGACGTGCGGGCCCGTGCTGAGGCCAGAGCTTCCCATGGTGGCGAGCTCCTGGCCGCGGGCCACGTGCGCACCCGGCTGCACGAGGACGCGCTGCAGGTGGCCATAGGTGGTGCGAACGCCGAAGCCGTGATCCACGGTGAGGGCCAAGCCAAGGCCGCCCTTCCGCCCGGCGAAGATGACGCGCCCCGGGGCTGGCGCCTGGATCGGCGTCCCGAACTCTGCGGCGATGTCGATGCCCTCATGAAAGTCGCGCCGGCCCGTGAAGGGCGAGATGCGGTAGCCGAAGCCTGAGGTGACCCAGCCGACCGCGGGCCACGCAGAAGGCGTCGCCGCGAGCCTTTCCACCTTTCCGCGAAGCGCGCCCACGAGCTCTTCCAGGGAGTGGGACTCGGCTTGGAGGCGCTCGAGGAGGTTTGTGTTCCCGGCGACCTCTTCTGCCTGCGCACGAGAAGATACGTTGGAAGGCGGCTCTGAGGGCGCCGCGCTGACATCCGGCGGTGTCCCGGTGGGTGCCTGCTCCGTTCCTCCCTCTCCGTCCGATGCGGTGGGGGTGGGGGTGCCCATGGGCGGCGTCGCGTCCTCGGGTCGCTCAGCGCCTCCGCCCACTCCAAGAGAAACGGGCGGCCGCTGCGCCGTGCGCTCAAGGCTCGCCTCGGGGAGGTTTGCGATCACACGGACGCGCCGCTCGAACTCCCGCACGCGGGCGAGCTCGTCCACCATGCGCTGGCGTTCCTCGGCTCGGCTCTGAAGCTCCGCCTTCTGCGCCTCGGCCTCCGCATGCACGCGCTCGGCCTCCGCGCGCACGCCCTTGAACTCGGCCATATGGCCCCAGAGGCTCAGGTAGTGGGCAAAGCCCAAAAGGAAGACCAAGGCTCCCGCGGCCCCAATCAATCCGAGCCGCTTGAGCCGCTGCTCAGAGACGCCGAGTCGGTGGACTCGCCCCGTCCCCTCGGGGACTATGATGAGCGTATATCGCTTCACGCGCGCCTCCTCCGCGGCCGCTGGCGCCGCGTCACCCTCGTGCTTCGTCGACCCCCCAGCACCCCCGCCGCGTGATTCGGGTCACCCGAGAGCCTCGATCTCCTTAGGTTTCGGAAGGTCCGTGGGGTTTCGAGAGGGGTTTTCTGACTGGAAGCACGAGGCGGGGTCGGCGATCCTCGGGCCCTCCATGCCCGGCCTGCTGCGCACCGTTTCGCCGATCGACGGCACGATCGTGGCCGAGCGGCCCCTTGCGGGCGCGGCGGAGCTCCACAGGGCGCTCGCCGCAGCCCGGGATGCGCAGGCGGCCTGGCGTCGCAGCCCGGTCCGCGAGCGCGCAGCCGTGGTCGAGCGCTTCTGCCAGGCGATGCTCTCGCGGCGCGCGGAGATCGCCGAAGAGCTCACGCGACAGATGGGCCGGCCCCTGCGCTACACACCGCTCGAGGTCGACAGGCTTTGCGAGCGCGGGCGCTACATGGCGCAGATCGCAGAGGAAGCGCTGGCTCCCCTGGCGCTCTCCTCCGGGGACACCCTGCGCCGCTCCATTTGCCGGGAGCCCGTGGGCAGCGTCCTCACCATCGCTCCCTGGAACTATCCCTATCTCACGGCGGTGAACTCCGTCGTTCCCGCGATTCTCGCCGGGAACGCAGTGCTGCTAAAGCACTCCGCTCAGACACCGCTCTGCGCTGAGCGCTTCGCCCAAGCATTCGCGGCGGCGGGCCTCCCGAACGGTGTCTTTCAGGTCCTTCACCTCTCCCACGAAGACACAGACCGGGCGATTCGGGACCCGGGAATCGACTTTGTGGCGTTCACGGGATCGGTCGAGGGGGGACATCAAGTTCAGCGTGCGGCGGCTGAGCGCTTCATCGGCGTGAACCTCGAGCTCGGAGGGAAGGACCCCGCCTATGTCCGCGCGGATGCGAACCTGGGGCACGCCATCGAGAACCTGGTGGACGGGGCCTTCTTCAACTCGGGCCAGTCCTGCTGCGGAATTGAGCGGATCTATGTCCACGAGCGTGTGTATGACCCGTTCGTCGAAGGGGCGGTCGCCCTGGCGAAGGCGTACGTTCTCGGGAATCCCCTCGACGCTGCGACGACGCTCGGCCCGATGGTGCGCGCCTCGGCCGCCGACTTCGTGCGTGACCAGATCGCGGAGGCGATCCGCAAAGGTGCGCGAGCCCTGGTGGACCCAAAGCTCTTCCCGTGGAGTGCCGCCGGTGGGCCCTATCTCGCGCCCCAGGTGCTTGTCGACGTGGATCACGGCATGCGCGTCATGAGCGAGGAGAGCTTCGGTCCGGTGGTGGGGATCATGCGCGTCCGCGGGGATGACGAGGCCGTGGCGCTCATGAACGACAGCGCCTACGGGCTCACGGCGGCGATCTGGACGGAGGACGCCGATGCCGCGATCGCGCTGGGCGAGCGCCTCGAGACCGGAACCGTTTTCATGAATCGCTGCGACTACCTTGACCCCGCCCTCGCCTGGACCGGGGTCAAGAACTCCGGGCGTGGGTGCACCCTCTCGCGCCTTGGCTTCGAGCAGCTCACGCGCCCCAAGTCCTACCACCTTCGCGTGCGCACTTGAGCGCGCGCTTCGGGAGCCCCGGTCCCATGGACATCGACCCCGCCACTCTGCGTGCCAACTGGAGCTATCCCACACAGATTCGGTTCGGCGTGGGACGCATCGGTGAGCTGCCAGACTGTTGCAAGGAGCTCGGCTTGCATCGACCGCTGCTCGTGACCGACCCGGCTTTGGCCAAGCTCCCGGCCTTCCTGGCTGCAAAGGCAGCCCTCGACGCTTCAGGACTTGCGAGCGGGATCTTCTCTGAGATCCGCGCGAATCCCGTCGAGAAAAACGTCGAAGCGGGCGTCCGCGCCTTTCGGGACGGCAGGCACGACGGGGTCATCGCCTTTGGCGGAGGGTCCGCCCTCGACGCGGGAAAGGCCATCGCGTTCATGACGGGCCAGACCCGCCCAATCTGGGACTTTGAAGATATCGGCGACTGGTGGAAGCGGGCAGCGACCCACGCCATCGCCCCTGTGATTGCGATCCCGACGACCGCCGGCACCGGGTCGGAGGTGGGCCGCGCCTCGGTGATCACCGACCCGGCGACCCAGGTGAAGAAGATCATCTTCCACCCGAGGATGTTGCCCGCCATCGTGATCTGCGATCCCTCGCTCACGGTCGGGCTCCCGGCGCACATTACGGCGGCAACGGGGATGGATGCTCTCGCGCACAACCTCGAGTCCTACTGCGCGCCGGGCTACCACCCGCTGGCGGACGGAATCGCCGTGGAAGGGATGCGGCTCCTCCACGACTGGCTCCCCGTCG
>DAIOWK010000389.1:0-3369 GCA_036758525.1 Myxococcota bacterium | reverse complement strand
GATCGAGCCGATGGGGCTTGAGCCCGTGCTTGGTCCAGACTCGCGCCACCATCATGTGGCTGATCTTGAGCTGCGTCCCCAGCTTGCGTGTGCTCCACTGCGTCGAGCCATCCGGCGGCCGGCGCTTCAGGGTCCATTCCAGGATGCGAGCCTCCAAGGCCGGCGTCAGCGTGCTGGCCTCCTGACCGGCGTGCCGGCTGAACAGGCCCGCCAGGCCCTCCTCCAGAAACCGCTTGCTCCAGCGATCGATGAAAGCATCGTTACAGTCCAGCTTGTCGCGGATCGTCGCCCACGTCCGGCCCGCGTCCAGGAGCAAGATCAAGCGCGCCCGACGCCCGTCATCGGCACGTCCACTGCGGCTCGCCGCTCGCTGGGTGAGTTCTGCGCGCTCCTCTTCCGTCAGTACGATCGTGCTTCCCATGCATACGATCATACTATCGTTTCATATGTTACAATACCTGGTTCGGACTTCGCATCGATCGGTGCAGGTTCGCCGTCCGGCGGCGGGGTCAAGAGAGGGTTTACCGGGTGGTTCGCCGGCGTGCCGTCGACGGCGGCGCGAGCTGAAGGGCGGAGCTTGGCGGGCAGGCGCCGAGCGACCTAAGCTCGCGGTAGCGAACGCGGATCCGGTGCGTTCTCGGGAGCATGGAGAGCACCCGAGAAGGCGCCTTGGCCGCACAAGGAGACCCATGGACCTCGGCTTTCGCATGCATGCCGAGCGCACGCCGAACCCCAACAGCATCAAGTGGGTGGTCGATCAATCCGTCGTGGAAGACGGCCTGAGTGCCCATTTCCAATCCGTGCCTGAGCCCGACATCTCGCCGCTTGCAGCGAAGCTTTTCGCCGTTCCGGGTGTGATCGGAGTATTTCTTGCCGGCAACTTCATTACGGTCACCAAGCGCGACGATGTCGAGTGGACGGACATGGCGCAGCCCCTCGTCGACGCCATTAAGGGCTTCTTCGGATCGGGCGAGAAGGCATTGGGGCCGGCCTTTCAAGCCAAGGCGAGCGGTCCGGCGGGCGCCGTCGAGGAGCGCATTCGGCTCATCTTGGAGCAGGAAATCCGCCCGGCCGTGGCGATGGACGGCGGAGACGTGATTTTCGCAGGTTACAAGGACGGGGTCGTCGAACTGTACATGCAGGGCTCGTGCAGCGGGTGCCCCAGTTCGCGTGCGACGCTCAAGCTCGGGATCGAAGCGCGATTGAAGGAAGAGATCCCCGAGATCACAGAGGTCGTCGCGGTCTAGCGGGTTCGCCGGGCGTCCACCCCCGCCGGCGTCCACGACGAAGTAGCAGCAGGAGAGGATCAAGAAGCCGATGACCGAGGGGGAAGAGCTCGAGCCGCGGCCGGCCCGAGCGGCCCGTGGCAGGCGCCGCCGGCGCATGCTGATGCGCGGGTGGCTCACCTTGATCCTGCTTGCCGCGAGTTTAAGCGTGTTCGGGACTCTTCTGGCCCGGGGGGTAAGCGCAGGTCCGAGCCCGCAGGCCCCACCCGCCCCTTCTCCCTCCGCAGCGCAGCCCGCGGTCCCGAGTAGGGTGCCCGAAGTGGCACTCGCCCCGCCGAGTGCGGAGCCCGCACCGGAGCCGATTCCCGCCGAGGTGCTTGCGCACCTTCCCGTAACCCGCGACGTGCTGGAGCCGGCCGCTGCGCTCGTGGCCAGCGGCAGCGGTGCAGCCCACGACGACGAATCCCTGTTCGAGCTCTTGCCGAGTCCGCCGGGGGAGACCGCGATCGCGAGCCCACTCAAGGTCGAGTACACGTTCGACCCCCGTCTCACGCGCCACATCTTCGATCTGCTCTCCGAGCGAGGCGTCCAGCTTGCAAATATCGTGGTGATGGATCCTGCAACGGGCCGACTCCTCGCCTACGTCTCGAGTGACACCCAACGGTTTCCGCCGAACCGCACCTACCCTGCGGCCTCATTGATCAAAGTGGTCACCGCAGCGGCAGCGCTGCACCATGACCGGGAGCACGCGGAGCAGCCCTGCCACTTCCTCGGCAGCCCCTACCAGCTCACTCCGGCCCGCATCAATCCTCCGCGCCGAGGTCAGACCGTGACGCTCGAGCGCGCGCTCGCCACCTCGAACAACCAATGCTTCGCCCAGCTCGCGGTCCACACCCTCGGCACCGACGCCATGGTCGACGCCATCAAGCGCTTCGGTTTCCTGCGGGTCCCGGCGCCGGGCCACGCGGCCGGCACGATCGATCCCGGCTCCGACCTCTACGATCTGGGACGCCTGGGCTGCGGGCTTTGGGGCACCTGGATCACGCCGCTCCATGCGGTGCAGCTCGGCGCGAGCCTCGCCCAGGGTCAGATCGTCGATCCCTGGTGGATTGAGCACGCAACGGACGCCCAAGGCCGCGAGCTGGAGTTGCCCGTCCACCACGCTCCTCGGCAGGTGATGACGCCGGCGCTGGCCGAGGAGCTGCGCTCGATGCTGATCGAGACCACCGTGAGCGGTACCGCCCGCCGCGGCTTCCACGATCGAGGAGGGAACCCGCTCCTCGGATCGATCCAGGTTGCAGGCAAGACGGGCAGCCTGAACGGTACCGAGCCTGCAGGGCGCTACGAGTGGTTCACGGGCGTCGCACCCGCGGACCATCCGAGCGTCGCGATCGCCGTGGTGGTGGTCCTCCAGCAGCGCTACTGGCTCCATGCCTCGCAGCTCGCGGGCGAAGTGCTGCGCTCGTACTTCTGCGAATCGGGGTCATGTAGCGGCGAGGCCCCCCCAAGCTCCGCGGCGGTATCTCCCACACGCACCACCCGGCACGGGCGCCACCGGTTCCATGCCCAAGGTGGCTGACTGTCCTCTCCGCGCGCGCCAGCTTCTCGGAGTTGGCGGGGCGGCGGTGCCTCCCGTCTCACGGGTGGGGGGTCGAGGGGTTGGCGGCCGGCGGCGCTGCACGAGAGGATTCGTTTGGCCCGACAATCGGTGCTACCGGTGCTCTAAAGTTGGGGACGGGCGGCGGTGCCGCGCTCCCGGCGCACGGAGGAAGGCATGGTCGCAGTGATCGCGACGCTTGAGGTGAAGGAAGGCAAGGAGGCTGAGTTCGAAGCGGTGATGAAGGATCTTGCGGCCAAGACCCTGGCCAACGAGACCGGCTGTGAACTCTACGCGCTTCATCGCGGCAAAGGTGAGCGGACCTATATCATGCTTGAGCGCTACGTGGATCGAGCAGCGCTTGCCGCCCACTCGTCGTCCGAGCATTTCCGCGGCGCGATGCCGCGTCTCATGCCGTGCCTCGCGGGGGCACCGAAGATCGAGACGCTCGAAGAGGTTGCCTAAGGCGAGAGCGCACGGCGGCGGTCTACGACTTCTCTTTCGCCGCCGTCTTCTTTCGAGCCAACCGCCGCTTGCGCCTCACAT
>DAIOWK010000388.1:0-3374 GCA_036758525.1 Myxococcota bacterium | reverse complement strand
AACCGAGAACTATGTCGTCACGCGCGAGTTTCACCGCATCTCGACCCGCGATCAGAGACTCCGCCTCCTGCGTTGCCTCTTCGCCGTGGCGGCTGCGGACGGCACGATCTCCTCCGCCGAGAGCGCGGAGATCGTGGCGATTGGTGAGGAGCTTGGATTCGCTCGGGAGGAGGTGATTGCCGAGCGCAGTGCCTTCCGCGACAAGATCTCGGAGCTCAAGGCCAAGAGCGCCTAGGAGCGCTAGACCTTGGGGTCGCGCATCCAGCCCGAGGGCTCATCCAGCCGGGCGACGCGCATCCACGCCATACGCCGGCCCGAGCCGTCGAGCTCGTGGCCGAAGACCACGACGTTTCCCTCGTCGTGCGGCTCCGCGCCCAGGACCTTGCGCACCGCCGCGGGGTCGATCATGGCACCCGCCACCTCGATCGGTGTCACGTCGCGCACCAGTGTCAGCATGCGTGCCGTCGCCGCGCTCGAGGTAGGCGCCACGATCGGGATCCCGGGACCAGCCCGGGAGAGGAGCCGCGCCGCGAGCCCGCCCCGCGACCAGGCAATGACCGCCCGGGCCCGGAGCTCCCGTGCCGTGCGTGCCGCCGCCTCCGCTCCGACCCCGAGCTCCCGGAGGTCCACGGAGAGACCCTCCGCGCCGCGCAAGGCAGGCGTCCTGCTCTCTTCGGTGTAGGCGACGATGCGGGCCATGATCTCGACCGCGCGCGCGGGATGCGCACCCACGGCGGTCTCCTCGGAGAGCATCACGGCGTCTGTCCCGTCGAGGACGGCGTTTGCCACATCATTCACCTCGGCGCGGGTCGGAAAGGGCTCGCGCACCATCGACATCAGCATCTGGGTTGCGGTGATGACCGGGCGCCCGCGGCGGCGCGCCGCCTCGATGATGCGCTTCTGCTCCATGGGGACCCGCTCGAACGGGGTCTCAAGCGAGAGATCCCCGCGCGCGACGAGAACGGCATCGGTCGCTTCGAGAATGGCGTCGAGATTCGCAATCGCCGCCGCGGTCTCGATCTTCGCGACGACCGGGGTCGAGGCGTCGAGCTCGCGGAGCGCCCGGCGAACCGTCTTCAAATCCTCGGGGCTCCTTACGTAGGAGACGCCGACAAGATCGACGCCAATCCTGGCTCCGAATCCCATGGCCTCGATGTCTCCCTCCGCGAGCACGGGTCGGCGCAGGAGGCCCCGCGGCACGTTGACCCCCTTGCCCGAGGAAAGAGGACCGCCTCCCGCGACACGACAGTGGGCGCCGTCCGCTCCCACGGAGAGGACCTCGAGCTGGATCGCGCCGTCGGCGAGAAGCAGGCGATCGCCCGCGCGGACCTCTTCAAAGAAGAGCGCGTCGTCGACGTAGGCCCGGCTTGCGTTGCCTTCGCCAACGCCGGGAAGGAGTGCAAAGTCCCCGTCGGTCACCAGGGTTGTTCCAGGCTCCATCGCTCCGATGCGCACCTTTGGGCCCCGGAGGTCCTGAAGCAGGGCTACGGGGCGCCCTTCGGCCTGCGCCGCTGCGCGCACGAGACGCGCGCGTTCGGCGTGCTCCTCGAATCGGCCATGGGAGAAGTTGAGACGCGCGACATTCATCCCCGCCCGCACGAGGGCGCCGATCGCCTCGGCGTTCGAGGTGGCGGGTCCCAAGGTGCAAACGATCTTTACGCCGCGCGGCGGAGTGGGATTCGCATCGGACGATGACATGCTAAGAAGCTACTCCGCCCGAGAGCATGGGGCGAAGGGCGCGCGCTGCGCGCGAGGGAGATAGGCATGGCGACGAAGAAGAAGGCAACGACGCGACCCGCAAAGAGCAAGGCCAAGGCGAAGCCCGCCGCGCGGGCGAGCGCTCCGAGAAAGGCGAAGGTCGAGCACGCCGGGAGCAGCAAGGGGGTCGTCTACACGAGTGTCCTGCGCGAGCTCATGGCGAGCCGGCTCGCGAGGGGCTAGAGGCTCAGCTCCGGATGAGGAGGAGCGTGCGCGGGTCAAGCGAGACATGAAGCGCGGAGACATCACGACTCTCGTGGTCCTTTAGCGCCCGGAGCGCCACCGCCCCCTGGGCCGGTTCGAGCGCCAGGACGACGCTCACGGCATCACCCACCCGCTCGAGCGAAGGCGGAATCGAGGGGACGCGGTCTTCCGCGCAAGCGACAGAGAGCCAGATCTCCGCCACGAGCTCCCGCGCCAAGACCTTGAGCTCCCGGACCTCGGCGGGCTCCACCGCGCCCAGCTCATATCCCTCCACGATCACGAGGGAAGGCTTCCCGCCGGCCTCACTTTCGATCTTGATCGCCTCGCGGAGCTTCGCGGCGTTAAAGGCATTCGCGGGGTACGAGCGGATGCTGCGACGGCGATTGATCTCCGCCCGCGTCGCCGCGGCGTTCTCGAGGTGCGTCGTGGCCGCGAGGTCGTCGAATACCGTGTCGTAGTAGGCACGCACGTGGGGAACCCCGTGGCGCAGCGAGACGTGGAGGACGTTATTCCCGCGCAGAAGGTCGTCCAATGCCACGCACACCAGAAACGAGGTCTTGCCTACGCCGTGGCCGGCCAACACCACACCGAGATTCCCTGATCCCAGGCCGCCGTGGAGTCCCTTCTCGAGCAGGCGGAGGGGGCTCCGCGCATTCACGAACTTCCGATACATCGCCCTTCCCTGCCGAGCGCAGCCGGCGGCGTGCGCAGGCCTAGTCTTCTTCGGTTTTCAGCTTGGAGCCATACTTTTCGATGAGCGCCTTCGTGACCTCGGCGGGAGCCGGCACGTAGCGCGCAAACTCCATGGTGAACTCCGCCTTGCCCTGGGAGACGGAGCGCAAATCCGTCGCATAGCCAAACATCTCCGCCAAGGGGACCTCGGCCTCCACGCGGCAGAACCCGTCCTCCTCCGTCGTTCCCACCACCATACCCCGGCGCTGGAGCACAGTCTTCAGATACTGGCCCTGGAACTCCGTCGGACCCTCGATCGCGACCTTCATAACGGGCTCAAGGATGATGGGCTTGGCGCGGGGGTAGACCTCCCGGAAGGCGCTTCGGGCGCAGATCTGGAAGGCCATGTCCGATGAGTCGACGGCGTGGGACTGGCCGTCGTTCACGATGGCGCGGACGCCGATCACGGGGAAGCCGATGAGACGCCCCTTCGCGATGGCGGCGCGGAAGCCCTTCTCGACGGACGGGATGAACTCCGTCGGGATGGCACCGCCTCGCACCTCGTTTACGAACTCGAACTCCCCACCCTCAGGCAAGGGCTCGACGTAGCCCCCCACCTTCGCGTACTGGCCGGAGCCTCCCGTCTGCTTCTTGTGCGTATAGAGAAAGTCCGCGCGCTGCGAGATGGTCTCCCGGTACGCCACCTGCGGAGCACCGGTCGCCACCTCGACCCCGTACTC